>CAZXTD010000001.1:0-74065 GCA_964643575.1 uncultured Glaciecola sp.
CTGTAAAACGCCATCTGCGTCAACAAATGCACCTGTAAACTCGTTGTCTGTCTCGATTCTACGCACACCAATGTTACCCGAATAGAAAACTTCTCCAAGCTGACCACTGAAATCAGCCATCAAGTATGCCGCGGTAATATCTTGGGTTGTACTAAAGTTACGAGCAAAGAATTGGTTTCTTCCGCCAGCCTGACGCACAGCCCAACCAGTTGGCGTTGCAAGTGGTGTACCCTCTGGGAGACGGTCTGCTACGCCCTCTTGAAGTAATGGGCGAATATTTCTTGAATCAATGGTTATCCAACCGGTACCAGGTCCGTATGCACCCGCATATTGCCCGTTGAAGAATGCACCTTGTGTCTCAACAAAAAGCCTAGCATCGCCAAATATATTTTCACTCGTGAGTGCTTCTGCATTCAGACCACCTGCACCTACGCGTAAGTCATCATTTACTAATTCTTCGTTTTGGTATCTATAACCTGTTTTAACAGAATCTAAACGGAATACGTCTTCAAAACCAACATCGAGATAGCGTTTAACGTTAAATTCGCCAGAGTTCATATCGCGCTTAGGATTATCAACTCGGCCATTCACGAAAAACTGAACGCGACGTCCATCATTAACCGAACCGGCTAAGGTACTGCTGAACCCTCTTTCATTAGGCGTACTCCAAACACCATCATATATAAATGAATTTAGCGCAGAAGGATCTGGGTTACCTTGTGCATCTACTACGCGCGTAAATGCTTGGTCTAAGTCTCCGTTACCGGTATTTATTTCTACGTTTATTCCAGTACCTGGAAAGCGTTGTCTGCCGCCATCAACTTGGTGACGTAAGTCAATACCTTCGTTAATAAAGAAGTTTTCTGATTCAGATCTTGAAAAGTTTGCATCTACTACCCAATCGTCTTTTACATAGTCACCATACAAGTACAGCCCTTTAGCGTCTTCAGTAAATTGGAACAAACGGTTTGCAGGCAACCAATTGATGTTTTCAATTCTGGTGTGGCCAACGGTATAAGTTTGTGGCTCACCAGGCGCTGCAAAACCAGAGCTAGAAGGAGCACCCAAAAGCGTGATTTGCTGCTGTGCATTATCGGCTTGACGACGGGCAACAAACTGGACGTCTTCTAAATTACTTTGGTCAAGTGTACGCTTGGTAAAAATGTAATCTAAACCGATTTTCAGATCGTCAGTTGCCTTAAACTCGATGTTAAATGACCCAGAATGACGGTCACCACCTGCTACTTCAGCAGCCTGACCCGACCGTGTAATTGCTCGAATTTGTGAATTGTCTTCCAAACCATGTAAAGCACGGTAAGCATCAATAGCCTCTGCACTAATAACTGGTCTGACACCGGTTTGCTCGCCTGTGGCTTGATTGAACTGAACTAAGTTGGTGTATTGTGTGAAATTCACAGTGTCGCGACGATAGTCTTGACCAGAACCTGCAAATTTAAATGCAACACCAAGTCTATCGTCTAGAAAATGTTTTACACCTTGTAAGCGATAAGTCGGGTTATAATCTTCTGATAACTCTTCATAACGGGTGCCTAAATCAACTCTCAGTAAACCATCTCTTTTGCTTAGCGCTCGTTGAAATTTAAGGTCAACTATACCAGCTACACCACCTGCTTGTAGGTCGGCTGTCGGGCTTTTGATAACGGTTACGCCATCGAAGATACCGGCTTCAAAAGCACCAAAAGGGTTTGAAGCGCCCGCTGCTCCAGCACTACGGCTTGGTGTAGCGATTGATTGACCAGCTGCAGTTGTTCTAGTGAATCCACCAGGAAGACCCCTAAGACTAATTTCAGAATCACGCTGCCCGCCATCTCGGTTTAACTGAATACCGGGTAATGCTTGTAAAGCTTCACCTAAATCCAGCGCTGGAAGTAGGTCAATATCGGTCGCGGAGATTGAGTCAACAACAGATGCCGCACCTCTTTTAATATTTAGCGCGTCTTCTAAAGCAGCTCTTACGCCAGTTACTTCTATGACTTCAAGAGTGTCTTCTTCTGCATTTTGCGCAGCCTCTGCATTTGCTTCTTGAGCAATCGTGTTTGAGGCGCTTAAAGCCAATAATATTGCCGCTGAACAAGCTGTTAATGCATATTTATTTGTCTTCATCTGTTTTCCTTAAATATGGGTGTGTAGTACCGTTTTTATTGTCAGTAAGATGTGCCACTGACATTTATTAATGCTTTTATAACATTTCGTAAACAAGATTAACACCAAAAAACATAAATTTAAATCACTTTCAATCATTTTATTGCATATATTTACAAATAGGCGACATTCACCCCATAAATACTAGGGCTAAATAGGAATAGAATGACCAAGGTAGACTTTAATTAAACGGTTGTATCGCTGACACTTCTGTTTTGTGAAATATAATATTTATAGGATTATATGATTAGTTAGACAGAGCACGACCGGTAGCTCTAGCTCTGTCTAATATGTTCTAATAAAAACAACAGTGATCATCGATTTATAGACGTGAATTTACAAGAGTGAAAAAACATACTAGTCACCTTTAGTCAAAAGGCCTCATTTATATTCTATTTAGTCAATAAGCGCTTTATTATTCTCAATAAAGTCGCTTAATCATGCATAGCAGGTAAACCCAGAGTCTTTTATTCAACTAAAACTTTACGTACCTCTAAAGGATACCATTGCTCAAGTTTCTCTGATAAGTGAGCCAGCATTTCTGGGTTCTGTTTTGCTAGGTTGTTCTGTTCATGCTCGTCTTCGAGTAAATTATATAAACGAGGTCCACTGAGCATATCTTTATGGTGGTTTTTGTAGCTGATATTGAGTCCGTCATAACTAAGGATAAGCTTCCAATTGTCTTCTATTACCCAGCGATATAGTAAAGTAGTTTCCGGGTCATTGATGTCGTCCATATCATGTGCAAATATTTCACCATAAAGAGTATCCCGTTCTATAGCTTGCTGCTTTTTCATCTTCTCAAACAAATTTAGCCCCGGCAGCCCTTCTGGAACGTCAATGCCTGCGGCACCTAAAATAGTGGGAACAATATCAATACTGCTCACAATCTCTGGGCGCATTTGAGGAGCTAACTGACTTGGTAAAGAAAACATAATAGGTGTACGCACTCCGCCTTCGCCAGGGCTTTGTTTAGAATGAGGTAAAAAGCGATTCATCTGCTCTGGGTTATTTATCCAACCGTTGTCAGTCACATATACAATTAATGTATTTTCACGCAAGTTATTTTGTTCAAGATAGTTTATTAGTTGTCCGTTAGTTTCATCAAACCATTCAACGTTTGCATAGTATTTGGCAACAGGCACTGGCAAGCCTTTATCTGCATATTTTTCAAAGATGCGATCGGGTGGGTTGTGCGGGGTATGAGGTAAATATGGCGCATACCAAACGAAAAAAGGTTTATCTGCAGCAACCGTTTCATCAATAAAGTCGGTTATTGTATCAAGCCCAGCACGACCTATTTCGAGCCCGTCATCTCCATGGCGGCCACCTTGTTCAGGAAAACCTCTAGTCATGCCTTGGTCAAAACCTGCCCGGCTATAACTTCCCTCCCACCATTTACCCGTTTGAAGAGACTGATAGCCTTTTATTTTTAAAAGCTCAGGCAGTGTGTCAACACTATCTATTTTAGCGATAATCTGAGCGCGCTGTTTTTCATATTCAACGCCGCCTTTTCCGCCGGGAAGATTTCGTGAAGGGTCATTTCCTGTAATGCCATGTTGCGATGCATATAAACCACTGATTATTGTTGTTAGCGAAGGGCGACATAAAGAAGTAGGGACATATCCACGCGTAAAAGTCACGCCTTCAGCAGCCAGTTTATCTAAAGATGGTGTCTGAATAATATCGTGGCCCATAAAGCTATAATCATTCCAAGCTTGGTCGTCCGACAAAATTAATAAAATATTAGGGGGGCGTTGATCTGGCGCCGGCGTATAAACTTGTTCATTTGCTGGCTCGATTGTTTGTGCTGCGTTTTTATCGCAGCCCGCTATAACAAATAGCAGCGCCGTCGCCATACAAAACTTGAATTTACGGAGATTAGTTAAGCTGGTGTACTTGTTGTCGTTAGTCATAATCGCTTCCCGTTGATCAGATAAATGTTTATTCAGAAAATGCTCTAATAGATGATTGTGTTTCAGTAGGAAAGTCTTTGGGTACTAATTGAGAGACTTGGCCTGTGGCTGCCCACTCAGTGCCTCTTAAAAAGGTGGTAATAAAACCCACGCTTTCGTATGACTCTTGTTGATGGCCAAGCGTTGTATGAAAAATTCGCCCTTGTTCATAGGATAAGACCATTAAAATGGGCTCATGCTTACCAGTGCCTTTTTCAGTTTTTGGACATAATGCAGACGCCAGTACAATCATATTTTTAGCGGGGCCTCTGAGATCGCCATAGCATTCATCCTTTGCATGCATCCACTGTTCAGGCAATCCGTTTAAAATAGGATGTTCATTGCGCTTGGTTATCAAAAACTCGTGCTTTGTGCCGTGAGCACCGCCATCCCCCTTTGAGTAATCTCTTACCAGCTCGCCATTAGGATCAAAATACACATAAGGCCCGTGCTTTTCGGTGCGTCCTCCCCAACCGCCTAAGCCGGTCATTAGGTTGTATTCTTTCCACTCAGGAAACGAATTATTCGCGGAATGCACCGATACAAAGCCTCCGCCATTTCGCATATATTCTTCAAACGCTATTTGAGTAGAGGATGGCCAGTCTGCCGCTTTAAACCCAAAATTTGAAACAACAACATCATAAGGAGAAAAATCAGGTAAAAAATTGCTATCGCTTATTGGCTCTTTAACAAGTTGATGCGCTGGTGTATTAAAACGCTTGAGGTACTCAAGTTCTGTTTCGCCTCGCCAAATCTTTGTAGCGCGATAGACATCAACAGTAAACAGTCCACTTTGCTCTAAATAGGCTTTCATCATTACGGTAGCTTTGGGCCAAACGGTATGATTATTCTGACCATCAACAATCAGTACCTTAATCTTTTTGCCATTTTTAACACTTTCAGAGTGCGAACTATTAGTTTGTGCGCACGAACTCAACGTTAGCGCGAACAACACATATATGAAAACTTTCATTAGGGATGCCTTTTGAAAAACGTCAAAAGGCTAAAAGTCACGTCGCTAACTTTTAGCCTTAGTTCAAAGTTTTACTGCCATTTTGCCATTTCAGACGCAGCTAATAAGACTGCACCCGTGCCATATAGCTGTGAGTCAGTCTTTTTAACAGGATCCGGCGATTTACCGACGTGCTGAACCCAATTAACTCGACCATCATCTCCAATAGCTCTAGTAAGCGCAGCCCAACCTTTTTCTACAATTTCTTTTGATTCAGGGTCGGTTAGCAAACCATTATTGACGCCCCAAGCTAATCCATAAGTGATGAAGCCTGTTCCACTTACTTCAGGTGTTTTCACTTTGTTAGGGTCACGCAAAGAAGCAGGCCAATAGCCTTCTTCAGTTTGTAGTTTAAGCAGTGCTGCTGCATTCTTTTTATAAAGTTCTATGTAGCGTTCACGAGATGGGTGTTCATCTGGTAAATCATCTATGATTAATGGTATCGCTGCAAACACCCAACCGTTGCCGCGCCCCCAAAATACCGGCTCACCATTGTCACTTTTCATTTCAAAGTAGCGACTGTCGCGATAAAATAAACCGTATTCATCAGAGAATAAATAATCTGCCGCGGCCCAAAACTCTTGGTCAGCATACTCAAAGTATTTAGGGTCGCCGGTTATGTTTGACAACATTAGCCATGTACGTGGGGCCATGAATAAGGCATCCGCCCAACACCAACGAAGCTGACAATTACCTTCATTATGAAGCTTACCAGAACCGCTTGATGTACTATCTAACATCTCCAAACCAACATTAGGTTTGTTAGCTAAAATCCAATCAAAATGTTCTTGGGTGGGTTTGTACGCATCTTGATTACCAGTTTGTTTAGTCAACCACATATAAGTTTGACCTATTGTGTGATCATCGGCATGGTAAGGGCGGTCGGTTAACAAGCCATACTCTTCTTCTTTAGCCATCTTTTGTAGATGCGCCAAAAACTCAGGATTGTTAGAAACCTCCGTCCATTTGGTCAAGCCGATATAGAGGGCCGCTTGAATCCAAAATTTTGCATTTTCGGACTTTTCTCGATGCGAGTCTGGAATGTAAGTCAAGTTACCTAACTGCGCTAGCTGCCATTCGCCACTGCGAGTAGCCACGTCATACGCTGACTCTCTTATCGCTTTGGCACGGCTCAACTCGCTAATTGTATTTGCTGCGGGAGCAGGATTTTCAGCACCGCTTGGTGCAACAGCAGTCTTCTGATCTTGACCAGTACAACCCGCTAGCGCTACGCTGAGCGCAAACGCAACTGAAACCATTTTTTTATTCATAATACACTCCGTAATTTATTATTCGTCACAGTAAAACACTGTCTATCTTTCTAATCTTCTACAAATGTTGATGTATCTTTTTCTAATGTTGCGTCGCTCAAAGGTCGCTGAATAGGACCATTGTCACCCAACAGATATATTTTCCTGTCTGGCGTTGATTTAGAACGTTCACCTACAAGTACCCTTGCATCTGGATGGGCATTTTTAATAATTGCAGTTGTCGCAAAAGTAGCGCCTGGCCTGCGTAAGAGTTCTTTGCTTTTAGTAAAAGACTGGCCGTCATCTTTGCTGCTCCAAATTGAAACCACACCGTCGTTACCGTCCTGTTCAGACAAGTAATATTCGATATTCTGTGGAGAAGAAATAATAAAATCACCTCGGGAATTACCAGAAGTTTGCTTATTGACCTTAACACCATCTGACCAACTCTCTCCATCCCAACGAATATGATGCGTAAGTTTTGGACCGCCGGTTTTCTCACCTAAGTCTTTGCCATAGTTCATGGCAATATGCGGATGACCTTCACTGTCTAGATTCACTGAGCCATTGAATGTCCATAAATCGCCTGTATCTAAAGCCAAAGTGAGCTGTTCAGCCTCTTCTCTGATAAGAGGCATGTTAAGCGAATCGCCTTCAACGTTGCTCCAAACACCGGTTTTTGTATTAAAAACCATGTAATGAGCATCGTGGCGCTGAGTTGTATGCCCGCGGCCGTCGTTATTACCACCGCCCCCGTCCCAACAAATGTGATAGTCAAATCCAACAATAATATCGTCGCCTTGGCCTCGGGCAGCCCATGCATACCAGCTGTCTTCTGCTTTTAAATCATCTCGTCTTTTGTGCTTTAAAAAAGAAACAGGGTCAGCGTAGGTACGCCCGTTGTCAGTAGAAAGCTGATAAACCCAATCGCTTCTGTGTGCACCATGACGGTAAAACAAATAAATATCACCGTTATCCATTTTTATAGCTTGATTGTAAGTGCCAAATACCGAGATGTTATCCACCTCTTCCCATTGGGTTATATCTAGTGGGCGTTTAGAAATTGAATTTTTATTTGCACCATGATGCACATTACCTAAAGGGTTTTTACCATGATGCTTGTCACCGCCATGACCGCCATAGAAAATATGGATATAACCTGCATCATCTATTAATAAGGTAGGCTTACCATGGTTATCGTATTTGCTGCGCCCTTCTCGTCGACCTAATTCACTTGTACCCGCCCTAAAAGGGCCTTGCCACTCTTGAGTTTCATGGTTATAAGCAGCTACGTAGGGGTCTTCAAAAGGTCCTTGGTAAGATACATAGGTAATACCTTCGTGGTATTCTCCAGCAGGATACTGCACTACCGCAAGAGGATTGCCGGTTCCGTTATCTGCGAAGTAGTCGACCAATTCGGCTGGCGCTTGAACGGGTTCGCTTGTTTCTACTTTTTGTTCAACGCAGGCACTTGTCGTCAAGACCATGGCTAGAACAGCGCCGAAATACAACGATGCTTTTCGTTTTAAATATGTTGATTGTTCGTTTATTTTTTTATGAATCATGGTTTAGCTGTTCCTTTCAAGATAGGACTCAACATTAGGCATGATGACAAAACCATTAGCCTAATGCTGAAACCTTAGGGAATTCGGTCTAATTTTTGTATTTTTCGAACATCTCTAAGAACTCTTGGCTAATTTTGCTATGAGATTTAGCTATGTTCTTTGATTCGCCCGGGTCTTCTGTGATGTTGTACAACTCAAGAGGCGCATCAAAACCGTATCTAACCGCTTTGTACTGTCCGCGTCGTGCCGCTTGATATGTGTCACCAATGACGCCTGAATTAGGATCACCTACTTGCTTAGAAAACTCCCAATACAATGTGCGTTCTTCCATTTGTGTGGGGGCATCGTTTAGTAGACCTTTGATCGATACACCGTTAGTGCGAACACGCGGAACAATGTCTAAATTGACACCCGCAATGTCTGCAAAGGTAGGTAAAATATCGTGAAATGCCCATGGCGTTTGGTCTACACGTCCCTCTTTAATTTGCGCAGGCCATTGCACTATCATCGGGACGTGGATTCCGCCGTCGTATAAGTCCCGTTTTTGTCCTTTATAGGGTGCAGATGCTTTAAAGAATTCTGGATCGGCACCACCTTCATCATGCGGGCCATTATCGGAAGAAAAAATAATTAGCGTATTGTCTAGCTCACCCTGCTCTTCTAAAGCCTCAATAATTTGACCGACATACTCGTCTAGCGCGCTTACCATACCCGCCAGTACTGCGTTTGGTCTCTCTACTGGCTCTGGATAATACCAAGCGTATTTATCTGTGGGCACGCCATCTTGCATACCGAGGTAAGGCGTTTCCTCTAAATCGTACATGTCGCTAAAACGCTTTGGTACGGCTAAATCGGCATGGGGTGTAGTATAGGCAAGCATAACAAAAAATGGGTTTTCGCGTTCACGTTGGATAAAGTTTATGGTTTCGTTAGTAAATAACTCGGGGGCATAAGCGCCTTTCTTACCGCCTTCATTTTCTACTACGCGCTCTTTTACACCGTCGCGCCAAAGGATATGAGGATATTGTCTGTGACCTTCCAAGATTGAGTACATGCCATACCAGGTATCAAAACCCATTGCGAGAGGGTCTGTAACACCCATTTTTGAGCCTATTGAATATTTGCCAAACAACGCCGTATCGTAACTAGCATGCTTTAACACATGAGCCATTGTAATGTCGATTTCTTCAAGCTGGACGGTGTTTGAATTATTTGTCATATATCGACCATCGCGCCCAGTAAACAATGAAACACGCGATGGCGAGCATACGGTATTTCCTGAGTAAGCTTGGTCAAAACGTATTCCGTTTTTAGCCATCTGGTCAATATTGGGTGTTTTAATGACCGTATCGCCATAAGCGCCTACTTGGTTAAAACCAAGGTCGTCGGTCAGAATAAAAATAATATTAGGTTTATCTTTTGCCGATGCTACGCATGAAAGCAAAGTCAAAAAAACAAGACTCAAAATATTAACCAGTCGCCAACGATTGCTTATTTTTATATCCACTGTTACCTCTGAAATTTTTATTATGTTGCGCTTTAAAGCAAAAACAAGGAATGCGATGTATAGCACTTTTAACAAACGCTCCTCAAAGTTAACAGTTAGTTTACATCATTAACGACAGCACAAAAAGACTTATATTGATATATTTTGACTATATTTGACTATTTTTAGCATAGCATGATTGATTGTTCGATTTTATCGAAGAGATACTGATAGAAAAACTGAATCAATCAAGTTAGACGCTTTCCTTTTCTTTTAACGTTTTACTAAACTGACTGGGCCTAATAGTCCCGAAGTCTGCAGTATGTGAGAGTCTTTTTTCTTAAAAAAATTAAAACCGGTAAAGGTAACTCGCTTGCTTGCCGGGGGCGGTTCATCATTATTTATCCATGGGACGGTATCCCCGGTCATCTTGTAACCACTATTATCTGGTAAAGCTTCGTCCCCAATTAAACGGTTGACCCAAGTATTGGTAACATCTACTTGTAACTTGTTGTCGCCGGCTTGGACAGCCTGACTTATATCTACTGCAAAAGGAGGTTTCCATAATGTGGCTAATTTCTGCCCATTTACACTGACCTCAGCGATTTGTTGAACTTCACCTAGGTTAAGATAAATGGGCTGCTTGTTAGCGATATCCTCCTCAGATAAGGTAAAGTTAAGGTGATAATGAACGGTGCCAGAATAATGTTTGATGCCGTCATTTTGGTGAGACATCCAGTCTACTAATTGTGAAAACTCGGCCTCACCTGGGCCACTCCATCGGGGGTCAAAATCGACACGCCATGGCCCTTTAAGCTCAGTAGTCTTTTGGCTATCAGCGTTATAAATAGCATTTAGTAAATCGCTATGTTTGTGGCTGTAGTCAGGTACAGTATTGTCTCTGCGAATTAGCAAAAACCTGGCTCCATAAGGCTCTATAAGCAAATTAGTTTTTAAACGCTCATCAGCATGAGTAAATGCCTTAATTTGTTCGATACTTCCATCGTCTACGTTCCATATTTCTGGCTTACCTGCTTTTGCACGCATATCAACACTAAGGGTTTGAGTTTCGTCTTTGTCGTTGTAAAAAAAGAACAAATCGTTATTGGCTATGCGTCGATGCGCAAATAGTTTTACCGCTTTATCATTAATTTTTAAAGCCGGTTGGTAGTTTAATTTTACAATGGTCTCATTTAGCGACATTGTGCTTACTTGTCCTTTGCCCACTTTTCTTAATGCTTGATTGCCGTCTCCCCATATCTCTTGTGTAATCGCATCAAACTCTTCTTGCAAAGGCCATTCGCTATAGCCAATAGTTTGCTCTGGTTTGGCGCTTACGACCGTTGCGCCCGCTAACACTAAATCACGAACTCGTCTTAAGGTTTCCATCTTTAGATACTGCGGTCTATGAAGTTCTAAGGCGCGATACCGGGTCCCCTCAGGCAGCACTAAGTAACCGTTTTTAACTGTGATACGCTCTATCAACACCTCTGTGTTTACATAATCAAAATTAAACCCATCAGGCACTTTTGTATTATTTTTATTGGGAATAGCTTGTGGTGCCGTGTCGCCAAGATGGATTAGAAAATCAGACTCAGGTACACCTTGCTGCAGCAAATATGAGCCTCGCGCAAGGTACTTAAACCACTCAACACCGCCGTTATCCCACCACGTTTGGGTTCGGTCAATATGTGACCCGATACTATCCATGGTCATACCTGGCACCACATGCGTATTGGGCTGATGTGCGTATCGATGAAACATTGTCTCGTTGATACCTCGAGCCCACATCTTGTCGCCATAGTGCTTATAAAACCAAGGATGGCCTCTCCAGTTAACAGTATTAATAGAGGTAAAGGACTCGGCGGAAATTATTTTTTTACCATATATGCGGGCAGAAGAAATCGCTGCGCTTACGCGGCCTGGGTACTCTTCGTCTCTGACCCAAAATTCACCCATAAGGCGGTCAGATTGCCCTCCAGCTCGAAGCTCATCAAAGGGCCCCCAACCATAAGGTTCAACATAAGACTCCATGCCATATTCGTTGTTTATTCGAGTAAATTCACCATAATAGTTTTCGACCATCAAATCAGACAAATGCTGCCTAAACTCTTGCAAAATAGCCCCGCTTTGATGTGAAGACTCAATCACACGACCAGTAATAAGCGGTAGCCAAGGAATAAAGTCATAGCCAAACTTTTCTTCAAAAGTTTTATCGATGCCTGTTGTCCAGTTTTGTCCGCCCATTTCATAACTGTCAATTTCTGACGTTTTTAGAGACGAATAGCCTTTCTCCTTTGCCTGATTAGCAATTTTCCCAACATATTGCTCAAAGTGAAATCGCAATGCTACAGGATCAAACTTGTCACACTCTAAACCCGTGCCCTCAACCGTTGCAGGAATATTTTTAGCACCCGTACTAGTATAACCAAAGCGTAAAACACGCCAATTTCCTTCAGGCAATACCGCGCCCGCTTTTGGTAAAACCCCTCTGTTCAATATCACTACATCACTGGCTGGGGTGACAACATTATGATGAGTGTTAGGCGTAATCGTTAAACGCCCGCGCTCCATTGCGTTCATTGCCAGCCAATGCGGAACCCTTGGCACCGACCACAAATCAAATCGCTTAATGCCGATGGCCTCAGAGAACACAAAACGAAAGTATTTAGCGGTAAAACCGTCAAATGTTGGGCTAAATGCCCACGTACGAGCGCCTGTTCGGGGGCGACGTAACTTATCGACTACGGTTGTAAAATTAATGCCATCATCTGAAATTTGCAGCATTGCCTCGCCATGACGCGAAGGAGTCTCTATTTGTAAGCTGCGTAAAGTGGTAAGCTCATCTACTTCAACTTGCACCCAATACTCTTTGTTTGCGTTTTCAGTAAAGACCAGTTCGGTATCCCAGTCTTTGTCTTTCAGAACGCTAAGGTCTGCGTTTGGCTCAGAGCTTGAAAGCCGTGCATTAGCAAAATTATTATGCTGATTGTACGCATTCTCTGGCAAGGCGATTACTGCTATATCTCTATAAAACCCCTCCTCAAACCCGGGTTGTTTGGGCACCAAAGTCTGTCCTCCTTTGACGCTTTCTTCTGACCAAGTAATGCGCTTCATGGACATTTCGGGCGTAATCCAAGGGCCTCCGCTTGAAGACCATCCATCAGCATTATGTAGCCCCATTTCTAGGCCCAGTCTATCTGCTTCACCTAAGGCATGCACAAGTGTATCGTTAAACTCGTCGGTACCAAATCTCACCGGCCCGCGGGACGAAAATGGTCTATTTTGACGATGCACATGAAACAAGATAGCGCCTCCCATGCCGGCATCAGACATCGCTTGTAAGTCTTTGCTGTAGCCCGGTTTACTTAAGTTACCATTCATCGCGTGCATCCACGTTTTGGGTAAATAGTTTGGTGGGGGCGACTCGAAATCTTCCTGCGAAATGCTTTGTGCAATCGCTACGCCAGATATGAAGAATAAACAAACACATATGGTCTTCTTTAAGCCCCCCAATACAGAAATATTAGAAGCTAATAGGACCGTTAAATTTTGATACTTCATAGACTGTTTGACCCAAATTAAAAAATTAAGAAGAAGGATGGGCAAGCTGGGTAGCTTTTGCCAACTTGGCAATATCTGAAGCCGCTTTTGCTACATCTTTGTCTTTGGGAAAAAACTCAGCCCCAATAAATCCTTTATACCCCAATTCTCGGAGTCGATTGAGTACGTTGCCATAGGCAACTTCACCGGTTCCGGGTTGATTTCTGTTGGGAGAGTCAGCAAGTTGAACATAGGCTACTTGATCAAATCCGTTTTCAAGGTGCGTAATCAAATTACCGTTAGTGCGCTGCATATGAAAAAAATCCCAATTAAGTTTTACACTAGGGGAGTTTATTTCGCGACAGATACTTAAACCGGGTTCATTACCATAAATAAAATGACCTTTATGGGTGAAAGGATTATATGGCTCAATGGTAGCAACCATACCCGCTCTCTCTAACTTTGGCGCAGCTAAACGTAACATTCGAGTGTAGTTTTCAATCATTTCAGGCACGCTAAGGCCATCGACCAACTTATGACCAGTCACGTTAAAGTTAGAAACTTTAAGCACTTTCCCTGAATCGATAGCAAGATCTAACCATTCCCAAAACGCCTGTTCAGCGTTTGGATCGGCAAAGTTAGGTGGGTTAGGCGAGTAGCTAGTCAGCCTCATGCCCTGCTCTTTTAACCTCTTAGCGATAGCATCAGGGGTTTTACCATTTTTCGGGTTGTTCGGATTCCACATTTCGATAGCTGAAAAGCCCAGTGCTTTAGCCGCATCAATTCGATCTAAAAAAGGCATAGGCCTAAACCATTGCTCAATATTGCAAGCAAAAGACGATAACCATTTTTTGCGTTCTGAAATTGGTAAATAATTGGCGGATTCATTTTTATCAAATGTTTGCATAGTTCTAGTTTGGCTGGCGCATCCTGATATGCTGGCAGAAGCACCAATCAGTATTGCACTCGATACAAATTTGCGACGGTCCATTATAGAGTTCCTTTGCTCATTAGCTTGGCTGCATAATCAGCAGCACGAGCAGTAAGTGCCATGTAAGTAAGAGAGGGGTTTTGGGTCGCTGAAGACGACATTGCAGCACCGTCGGTAACAAACAGATTCGCCACATCGTGGGCTTGAGACCAAGCATTAAGCACCGATGTTTTAGGATTATTTCCCATACATGCGCCCCCCATTTCGTGGGTTCGAGCGCCAACACTAATATGTTTATTGGCCCCTTCTTTGTTTATTTTTATTTCGGTGCAGCCACCCACCTCCAAAATCTCTTGAATATCTTTAGCCGCTTGTTCGGTCATTTTGCGTTCGTTTTCGCCTATTTTTGCGTCAATATGCAAAAGCGGTATGCCCCACTGATCTTTTTTAGTTGGGTGCAGACTTGCTCGGTTATCGTAGTAAGGTAATATTTCGCCATACATAAAGGCTCTAAAGACCCATTTAGAGGGTTGATTTGCTTGCCCCTTAACAAGCTCACCAATGCCTTCACTTTTAGCTGTATTGCCTGTATATGTTCGGTTGCGAGCAGTTGTTTGTATACCATAACCTCTTACAAAATCGACATCAGGGCTCTTTTGCTGTCTAAAGTTTGGAATATACGTGGCAATGGGGCGGCGTCCAAAAGCATACTTATCGTCTAAACCGGGCACTGTGCCACTTGCCCTTACGCCGGTGAAATGGTCCATAATGTAGCGACCCACCACTCCGCTTGAATTAGCCATGCCGTTGGGAAAAGTCTTTGATATAGAATTGAGCAGTATTTGAACCGAGCCAAGAGCTGAAGCGCAAAGAAATACAACGCGAGCTTTGTATTGTGTCTGGGCTTTTGTATGCGCGTCAATGACGGTTACGCCTGATGCCTTTTTGCTTTGTTCATCGTAATCAATATGCGATGCAATAGCGTCAGTCACTATGGTGAGTTTGCCAGTAACTTTGGCAGCGGGCAAGGTTGCCGATAGCGAGCTAAAATAAGCACCAAATGTACACCCTCTGTTGCAATATGCTCTGGCTTGGCATTTGCCTCGGCCAAGACGCATTTGCTCGGCTGTTGGTTCTGTTAAATTGGCTGCTCGCGCTGCTATTAAATGACGGTCTTTATATTTTTTTGCTAAGTTTTGGGCGACAACTTTTTCGGCACAGCTCATCTCCCAAGCTTGCTGGGTCACAGAGTCTGGCACACTGTCTAAGCCATCGTTGTTTCCGGACACACCAATAAAACGTTCAACATATTCATACCAAGGCGCTAAATCATCATAGCCAATTGGCCACGGTACGCCGTGCCCATCTCTTGCATTAGATTCAAAATCGGAGCGTCCCCAGCGATAGACTTGACGGGCCCATGTAAGAGAGCGACCTCCAAGTTGATATCCTCTCGTCCACATAAACGGATTATTTTTAGGGTGGGAATACGGATACTCTTTTTCATCTGCAAAAAAGTGCATCATTTCAGGGCGATATCGCCCAAATTTCTTTTTAAATAGCTGATATCGGCCTTCTTCATCATATTTTTCGGTGCCTAAATTTCTGTTTTGAAGCATCCAAGGTGACTGCATGTCTTTATATTCTGGACCTCTATGCTCTACGTTACGCCCTCGCTCGATAACAAGTGTATTGAATCCTTTTTCACAAAATTCTTTCGCTGCCCATCCGCCTGTAATGCCAGAGCCCACAACGATCACATCAAATGATTGATTATTGGTTGTTGCCATTTATTGTCATACCCTTATTGCCTGCTCATACGCATGCATTAATGATTTATTTTGACCTATAATGACTTCTTATGCCTAATTATGCAACAAAATATCACAAAGCGTTTACATGATATTTACGGTTAGAAATAAAAACCGCTTGATTTGATGGAGGAAAGGTAGCTTTTAAAAGAAGAGCATTTATAGTTTAAAGATATTAAAACTATAAATGCCATCGCAACAGTATGCGCTAAAGCGCAAATAAACAACTTAGGTTTGCACTAGCTTAAATCTGATATTTTTAAATGGTCCATATCATCAAATTCTTGGTTCTCACCGCCCATTGCCCAAATAAACGTGTAATTCACAGTCCCAACACCACTATGAATTGACCACATTGGTGAGGCTATTGCTACCTCTGGAGGAAGCGCTAAAGGACGTACTTCTGATGGCTCACCCATCATATGAAAAACCCTTTCTTCTGTCGGTAAATCAAAATACATATATATTTCAGTGCGTCTGGCATGTGTATGCGGTGGTTTGGTATTCCACACACTGCCAGGCTTAAGCTCTGTGATACCCATTACAAGTTGACAACTGTCGACAATTCCGGGGCGAATAGACTGAAAGATAGTTCGTTCGTTAGATGTTTCTTGAGCACCTAAGTGAATTGTTTGCGCTTTGTCTTTTGGCACGTGAACAGTCTTTGTCACGCGGTGTGCAGGATAAGACACCAGGTAAAATTTGGCGGGCTTTGTCGCATCAACAGAAGACAACTCCACACTTTTACTCTCTCTGGCAATATAGAGGCTGTCTTTATTAGACATTGTAAAAGTCTCGCCATCTACGATGATACTTCCCTCGTCGCCGATATTAATTATACCGACTTCGCGGCGCTGGCAAAAATAATCCGCGGCGAGCTCTTTATGAGTAGGAAGTGTTAAAGCCTCACTTGTAGGCATAATACCGCCTACTATCCCTCTATCCACATCGGTATAGGTTAAATTAACGGCACCTTCGTTAAAAAGTGGTGCTGTCACAAATGCTTCACGTAACTCGTCGTTGCGCATAGTTTTGTAGCTTCTTTTATCAGCACTAAACATAAATTGCATAAGAGCTCCTTTAATTAAATCAAAAAAATTATTAGGTAGGGCTTATTAGCGAGCCATCCACCCACCATCAACGAGCATAATATGACCGTTCATATAGTCTGACGCTTTGCTTGATAAAAACACGGTCGCGCCAGCTAAGTCTTCAGGCTTACCCCATTCTCCAGTCGGTATTCTGGCAGTTATGCTTGAAAGTCGCTCAGGATCTTGGCGTAAGTTATATGTGTTATCTGTTTCAAAATATCCAGGCGCTATTGCATTAACTTGAATGCCTGAGCTTGCCCATTCATTTGCTAAGGCTTTAGTCAACTGCGCTACACCGCCCTTACTCGCTGCGTAAGAAGGAACGGTGATCCCACCTGAAAAACTGAGTAACGACGCAATGTTGATGATTTTACCTGAGCCTTGTTTAAGCATCTGCTTACCAGCTTCACGACAAAATTTAAATACACCGTTGAGGTTGACGTTAATTACCTCATTCCAATCATCATCGGTAAACTCATGTGCTGGCGCACGTTTAATCGTGCCAGCATTGTTAACCAAAATATCGATATTGCCATATTTTGCCATTACATCGTCAATAACCTTGGTGATTTGCTTGCCGTCTGATTGGTCACAGCCAAGTGCCATTGATGGAATATTTTTAGAATCTAAAATGCTGATAGTGTTAGCAAGATTCTCAACTTTTGAACCTACCACTACAACTGTTGCTCCTGCTTCGCCAAGCGCAATTGCCATAGATTGGCCGAGCCCTCTCGTTGCGCCAGTTACAACAGCAACCTTCCCCGACAAACCAAATTGCTTATTTAAAAATTCTTGCATGACTTAATCCCCTTGTATTGACTGCTAAATCGCACCCTAAGTTGCTATTCAACTATGTGCGTAAGCTTACTTGTTATAAATGCCCACTAGTGAAAACTATCGTCAAGAATATAGACGTGATGACGTACTTTCACAATCTAGAAAAAAAAACGGACTAATTTGATAATTGTACCCTCGCAGTTATTGATTGTAAATGATTGATTTAGACTTATTATGATGGGTTTAACATTTAAGTAACAACTCATTAAAATCATGGGATTACTGTATTTTTAGTTTAAACGGCTTGTAAAAATTGGATATTTTACTGATCAATATTTAAGAAAATAACATAAAATCAACATAAGTTATCATTTTAGGTCAAATTACGTTACCATTAAAAAATGGTATACAAAAATCATGTTGAAGTTTAGAGTAAGAGGAATATATGAGTTACGGTGAAACGTCAGTTAAAGGCTTACCCATGTTAGAAAAACATAGGCAACAACTAATTAAAGATATTCTTGATCAACAACAATTTGCAAGTGTTCGTAGTTTAACTGAAAAGTTAAATACTTCTGAAGCAACTATCAGAAGAGATATCACTAAAATGGCTAAGCGAAACGAAATCGTAAAGATTCGGGGTGGTGCAGAATCGGTCAATGCCATGCCAAAAAAGAAACATCTTGCTAGCTCTGCTTTTATCGTTGATAAAACCAAACGCTCTGAAACTAAAAAACTCATTGCTAAAAGAGCGGTTGAATTATGCTCCAATGGTGATTCCATTATTATAAATGGCGGCAGCTCAACCTACATGATGGGCGAATTTCTTCCTGACGTTGATGTAAATGTGCTTACCAATTCGTTTGTACTTGCCAATTATCTAACAGAAAACAGTGATAACCAAGTTACCTTGCCGGGCGGCGAGATTTATCGTGAGCAAGGCATAATACTCAGTTCTTACGACAATGACTGCACTGAGTTTTATTACGGTAGCATGATGTTTATGGGTACGCCCGGAATTGGCAAATTTGGTGTAATGGAGTCAGATCCTTTGCTCGTGCGATCTGAACATAAATTGAAAAAGCAGGCTGAAAAGCTTGTGATACTTGCCGATAGCTCAAAAATAGGCACACGTAGTAATTTTGTATTTTGTCCTTTAGACGACGTGGATATTTTGATTACTGACTCAAAAGCATCTCCAGAAGAAATTAGATTTTTTGAAGACAATAACATTCAAGTGATTGTAGTAGAAGCTGTAGACGAGTAATATTGCGCAAAATCAAAAATGAATAAAACTATAAACGGAGTGTTTAGTTTTATTCATTCTCTAAAAAGTTCTTCGGGTTATTTTACGATATGCAGCCATTGGGTGCGGTAATCGGTCAAGCCATTCAAGCTTACAATATCTGCTTTCTCCAACTCTATTTTAACATCGATATTGCCCCAATCAGTCAAATACGCAGCACCTACTACTGTGCCGGTTGAATCTTGCGATAATTTAACCGATTGCTTACTTCGTAGTTGATTGAGTACTGCACACAATAGTGGGTTTTTCAAAAATGCGCCCTCGATGATAATATCTCCAAGTGCACCCAACTTGTTAAGCTGGTAGTCAATCATCAATGCACTATAAAGAGTCGCTAGCGCAATGCCACTCACTTTATCGACTGGGCCAAGTATTGACGATTGTTTCCCCCCAAACGGACCAGACCCACCACTAAAATCAGGTATAGCAAACACCTGTTTATCAATAACAGATTGCAAGTCGTTCTCGTCGAATTGTTCACCTAACCACGACCCGGCCTGTTCGCATATTGCCTCAAACTCTCGCCCTCCCATAAATCTCGCACAGGCTATAGGTGTTGATAAGGCATCGATATTTGCTAACATATCGGCACTAGCGTCAAGCCTTTCTAAAGGCACTTGAGATGCCATTAAAATTGTCCAAGTGCCTGTCGAGATGATGGTAAATGGGCGATCCTCTTGCGCTAAACGATACCGTAAAAAGCTCGCATTGCTATCGTGTAAGCCACTATAAACCTGACAATCCTCATCTATGCCAAGCTGCTGGCATAAGCTTGAGTCTACAGTTGAGCAATTAAACCAAGCAGCTTGCATCGGCGGGAACATTTGTTCGCATCCTAGGGTATCAACAAGTTTTGAGTAGCAATTATTTTTAACCGACCATAAGTCAGTGTGACAACCTAAAGACGTTATCTCAGACGCTCGGGTGCCAGTAAACCTCCAAGCCCAATACTGCGGGTACATTAGTATGTCAGTCGCTTTTGCAAATTCTATCGGGAACTTCTTTTTTAACCAATAAAGTTGGCGTCCTAAATTTAGGCCTGCTGGTAAACTAGGAGAATATGAATCGTTAAAATCAGGACGAATTTGCTCATATTCTGGAACATCATCAAAAATCGGTACATGCTCGTAGTCTAATACTGGCAAGACTAAGCCGTTGCCTTGTGTGGCATTTCTATCAATAAGCGCTGCGGTAGCACCATGAGTGGTAATCGTCAGTTTTTTAATATTATAATCAGACGACATCGCCTGGATTGTTTCACACAGCCAATGCCAAATGTCGCTCACCTTCGCACAAGGATAATGACTAGTGAAGTCGACAGTATTGCTCATTTGTCTTGCGTACACCGACTTTAAGTCATTGTCGAGTACGTGCAACTTAACGTGAGTCTTACCAATATCAATAACTAAAATGTGCATGTCGCTTAAATTTTTCATACCGCAAACGAATAATGGTTCACAGTTCTTCACCGGAGTCTTCAGAAAGACGAATATGTGCGTAGGTTGCGCTTACAAAATAGATAATAGTAGGCACAATCAACCAAGTTGTAATCGTCTGCGAGTCTTGACTTGTATAAGCAGATATTCCCATGTACAGGCAGTAAACCAATGCCCCCCACGACACATATTTTGCAACCATCGCGATTTTTGGCGCGTCTTTTTTATCATTGGCGGAGCTCTGGGCGTCTGCCTCTAAAAATGCTAGCTCTGCCGCTTTTCTATCTGTTTCTGTTTTTTCAGCTTTTTCAGCTTGAGGATATGAGTCCTTGGCACCCATCGAAGACGCAAGGCCTATATATAGGACAGTAGAGAATATCCACAAGGGCACTAGAATGAAGAATAAATGTAAGAGTCCAGATTGTTCAACCGCGATGCCGACCACCATTGACACAACCCATGTAATCAGTGCCGCCATATTGGTTTTGTTACCTTTATAAGATGACCAGTATCGAGTTAACCCAATCTTTTGGAAAATCCAATGTTCAGTAACAATAATTGCACCAACGGGCGCAAGTAATAGCCCCATGTAACCGACAAACCCTAAAAGGCCAGAAAACACGAAAGGGGAACACGCTATTATTGTAGTGACGATACCTACTACAACTGTCACTTTTGTGCGTCCCCACGAATTATTCAAAGAACTGAATGCAAGGCCGGCTCGGTAAATAGTGGGGTTAGAAGTAGTCCAACCCGCAATTATTACCGCTAAAATACCAGAGGCACCCAAGGCAGCGTAAGCGACTGACCCTGGGTCGATAGCTGTTATGCTGGTTTTTAATAAGATTGCTGCGCCTGCACCCATTATTCCGGCACAAATCCACGCCATATAGTGACCGATGAACATTCCAAGTGCTGAAAAATAACCATACTTAGGACTTTTTGCAAAGCGTAGCAAAGTCATATCACCCAAGCTGCCATGCATGGCTAAATTTGCCACCCAAGCAAACGCGGCAACATGCCAAATACCAATATCGCCGTCCGTATCTCTCCAAATCGACTCGCTAGCAACGGTCAAAAAGTCGCCAAAGCTACCAATACTGCTTACACCGGCGGTAGCAGCAATAGTCACAGGCATCATGACCAATGCGCCTACTAAAAACATCAAAATCATCCAAGGCGCGCATACCTCGGCAAAAGCGGCTAATTTACTAAAACCTTTAACAGCCATGTATACCACGACAGCCCCAACGCCTAATACGACTAGCACAAAGCGAAAATCGGTAGGCAAATAACCAACCTGATCCTCAATACCAAATAGCACCCGCACCGCTGAGGCAGACACCGTAATCATTGCTCCTGCTAATACGCAAAATAAAACGCCATTTACCACGCTATAGAACTTTATGGTGCCTGGTCCTGCTATTTTTTCTAAGTACGCATACAAAGTTAAACGCGTATCGGTTGCAATTGGCGCGGTTATTAAACCCCAAGTAAGTACCGCAAATAAATTACCTAACAATAAGCCAAGAAGAATATCCACCGCACCAACGCCCCAAGACACAAATAGAGCCCCAATGACAAATTCAGTTCCGGCAACGTGCTCACCTGAATAACTGGCAGCAAAGGGTCTCGGCCCCTTTAACTTATCGGGACTAACGGCTTGTGTTTCAAACTCTTGGGCTGTTGACATATTTTTCTCCGAACACCTATCCCCCTTAGGGTCTAGGTTTTATTGTTTTTGTAATATTCGATATTAATAACGTTTTTAAACTAGACTATACCAGAACCACTGCCGCCAGAGTTGGGACGTACTTTTGCGACGGCTTGTCGATACCCTGAAGCTCTGTAAGTTGCAATCGGGTCGATGGCTCCACCTTTGCGTAGTCTCGCCATTTGTAAAATAGGCGTCACGTCAATTGTGAATGCTTCTTTTAAGGTATTGCTCGCCATTATTGCGTCATTGTCTTGTTGATATTCGCCAAGCTTTTCTCTGTTTACGAGCAGCGCTGCAACATAAGAGCGTTGAACACTTGCAGCCGAATTCATTAAGCTTTCAATCGGGTCAGTGACATTGTGCGATTGGTCTAGCATGTAATTAGGCGCAAATTCGGCTTGCTTTCGATATTCTGCATCAACGAGTTCGTTAAAAATTAAGAACTGTTGATAAGGGTGCAAACTGCCGCTGTCTAAATCATCGTCACCATATTTTGAATCATTAAAATGGAAACCACCTAATTTTTTAAACTGAATTAAACGAGACACTATCATTTCGATATTAACGTTAGGCGCATGATGGCCCAAGTCCACTAAGGATTTAGCTTGAGGCCCTAATTCCATCGCGGCAAGTATATTACTGCCCCAGTCTTGAATGATGGTAGAGTAAAAAGCTGGCTCAAACATTTTGTGTTCGATATGCAGTTCCCAATCGTTTGGCAAACCTGCATATATCTCTTTCATACTTTCTAAATAACGCTCGAAGGCATGTTGAAAATGTTGCTGACCGGGATGATTAGAGCCATCGCCAACCCAAACCGTTAGTGTTTTAGAGCCCAGAGCTTGACCCCATTCAATGCACTCTAAGTTATGTGCAATGGCTAAATCTCGACTGGCTTTGCTTGTATTACTTAAACTACCGTATTTGAAACTATGCTCTTGACCAGATTGATCTTGAAACGTATTAGAATTGATAGAATCCCACTTTAACCCTAATGCATCCGAGCGTTCTTTTAGCTCAGAAAAATCATCAACCTTATCCCATGGAAAGTGCGGAGACACGCGCTCCGTGGCTTGCGACAAATCGTTAATTACAGCGCTGTCTTCAAGTTTTTCAAAAATATTACGAGGTTCACCTTCGCCAGGGAAACGCGCAAACCGAGTTCCCCCTGTGCCTGTGCCCCAAGAAGGAACAGCAATTTGAAACGCCTGTGCCTTGTTTGTGATATCGTCAATATTGACATTCATCCGCGCCAACTTATTGCCTAAAGCCTCATAGTCTTCATTAACAAATGCTTGCGTTTTTGCATTTTGCTCTGCAATGAGCGCTTTATCGATACGTTGTTGAGTCATACTTATTTTCCTACTAATAATTCATTAATTTCGCGTGTGCTCTTAGCACTAATACTAACGCAAGAACGCTTCATGCAAGCCGCCATCAACACTGATGATTTGCCCGGTCGTTTTACTCAACTGGCCAGAAACCAATAAATACGCGGCTTCAGCCTGATCTGCTGGAGTAATAGGCTGTTTAGTCAAGGTACGTTGTGCATAAAACATAGCCAATTTATCGCGCAACTCATCGTCTGAATCGTTGCTTGAATGTTCAACACTATATTTAGTGAGCGAGGCTATTACGCGTTCACGTGGGAACATTGTACTGCCCTTCACCACTGTCGCTGGCGCCAAACCATTTACATTTACCAAAGGCGCAAGTTCTACAGCCAGCTCTCTAACCAAATGGTTCGCGGCAGCTTTGGAGGTGTCGTAAGCTAATGAGCCTTTTTTAGATACTGCAGCATTAACACTGGTGGTGAGAACTAGAGCCCCAGATAAATTTTGCGCCGTCCAAATTTTGTTGGCCTCTGTACCAACAATGTAACCACCTTTAACATTAACGGCAAAACTTACATCGAATTGCTGGTCGTCACTCATTCCTGACTGGCCTGGCGCTAAGAAGACGCCCGCTGTTACAATAACTTTATCAATGCCGCCGTAAGCTAAAATAACTTGTTCAAACATTTTGCTAACGCTTTGGCGGTTCGTAATATCGACTTCTTGAGCAATTGAAGGGCCACAACCCGATATTCCTGAGCCAGCAACACCGATACCTTGACCGTAAATTTCGCTTAACTCATCTGCAGTCTTTTGCGCTGCCTCATAGCGCAAGTCGGCGCAAACAACGTGAGCCCCCTCTTTCGCTACGCGAAAAGCGGTTTCTTTTCCGATACCGTCGCCGGCACCAATTACGACAACAACGTCACGAGCAAGAGGCGCTTCTTTGGGCATGCGTTGCAATTTCGCCTCTTCCAAAGCCCAATACTCTATATCGAAGGCTTCTTGTTGTGGAAGTGCAGTGTATTCACTGATAGCCTCTGCTCCGCGCATTACTTCTATTGCACAGTTATAAAATTCAGTGGTTACTCTTGATTCAGATTTATTTTTACCCCAACCAATAATACCCACGCCCGGAATGAGAATAACGGTAGGGCTAGGATCGCGCATTGCAGGAGAGTCATCACGCTTGCAAGCCTCATAATACTGGTGATACTCAACTCGGTATTTCTCGATACCCTGTTTAAGCTTGTCTACTAGGCTATCAAAATCGTCAGTTTGAGGATTAAAATCAACATACAAAGGTTGAATTTTTGTGCGCAAGAAATGATCTGGGCAAGATGTACCGAGCTTAGCTAAACGCGGTGCGTCGACACTATTAACAAACCTTAGCGCAGTTTCGTCTGTTTGCACTGTCGCAATAAACTTCACTTTATTTGAAAGCAAGCCACGCGCAACAGGTAAAAATTTAGCTAATAGATTTGTACGTTCATCTTCAGCTAAGCTGCCTACTTTTGCCCCGCCAAAGGTATCTGCGCCTTTGTCATTTGCTTCAATATAACGTGCGGCGGTTTCGATAACCCATAAAGATGTTTCGTAACAGCTTTTACTCTCAGACTCCCAATTGGTATGACCGTGTTGTCCGAGTAGGATACCGACAATATCTGGATTGTCTTCGTAAGCTTTTTCACATACTTTGGCGGCCTCCCAACCAGGGCGCATCCAAGGGACATAGGCAAGCTTTCCACCCCATACTTTTTCTGTCAATGCTTCTTGGTCTTTACATGAAGCAATTGCAATTACCGCATTGGGATGCAAATGGTCAACGTGTTTTTCTGCAATCATCGAATGCAGTGGAGTGTCAATTGATGATGCGCGAGGATTTAAGCAAAAGTTGCAATGCTTGTACATGGCTATCATCGCGTCTTCACCTGCCGATTTGTAACCTTTATCGTCGCGAAGTTGATATGTGTTATCCAATGCGCTTAATTTTGTTTGGTCCAAAGAAGAAAAGTTTTCTAGCTTCGCCGTTCGTAAGTCGCCGCCAGAGCCCTTTACCCAAAGTACCTCCGTTGGCTCGCCCGTCAATGGGTCACTTTCTATTAACTTAGCTGAAGTGTTGCCGCCACCCGTATTGGTGATTCTCTGGTCAGCACCGAGAATGTTAGAACGATACACTAAGCTTTCTAATTCACTTAGCCCGTCTGCATGAGCATCATCCCAATTATAATCTACATGTTTGAAGTCATCTTTTTTATTCGACATTTATCGCTTCTCTCCACAGCATAAATTCATATTTATTTACATTTGTAACGCTATATTAACGCTTAAACAAACACAGTCAAGCATTTTAAATCATTTTCAATCATTAATGAATAGAACTATCCAACTTGTGCTCGTAAACCCAATAAAGAGCCAGGTACTCGCAATCGAAAAAAGTGAGACATTTCTGAACTAGATTTAAAAAAAGGCTCTTGAATAACACTGTCATTCAAGAGCCTTAACTAATGGTTTAAAGTGAGTACAGTACTAAAACTTAGCCGTCACGCCCAAAGTGACTCTTCTGTCTGTCAGACTTTGCTCACATAACAGGGTATCTTCATTAAAACACCATCTAGTGCGGTCTTCTCGCGTCAAGTTGACTCCCTCGACTCCTACTGTAAAGGTATCATTAATCGCGTAACTCGCGCTTAAGTTTAATTGACCGCGAGCGCCAACAACAGGCGGTATATTAAATCTCATGCGGTTTAGCGTTTCGGTAAATGCATCTCTCCACGAGTAACGCATACGCACACTAATATCGTGCTTGTCATAAAATAAGGTAAAGTTGAAAGAATTCTCAGAAAGATTGTCTAGTGTAATTCTTTCGCTTACCACGTCATCAGCCAGGGTTGGTGTACTGTTGTCTGCGTCGGTGCGGCCTAATAACTGATTGATTACACCAGACGCATTTCTGAACTCATCAAGAGCAGCTCCAGATTCTTGGTAGGTATAGTTTGCAATTACCCCGAACCCTGAAGCCCAACCTAAGCTGTCTTCATAGCCTGATAAATCATATTGAGCAGCCAATTCAATGCCGCTTTGCGTTTCAGTCCCAGAGGCATTGATTTGACTGCTTCTAGCAACACATATACCGGTTGTGTCTGTACGACTTGAAAACACATTGTAGTTCTCAGCAGGTACATTCGGGTTGAATATACCACCGCCTTCGCATGGCGCTGTTACGTCACGTTCAATTTGACCTGTTGGACCAATCGGTTCATCTGGCTCGTCTTGAATAGTAGTGATAAGGTCAGTTCTTTCTTTATGAAAAAAACCAAGGCTGACAAAACTTGACGAACTCAAATAATATTCAAAAGACAAGTCGTAGGACCATATTTGCTCAGGTTCGAGCGCAGGGTTACCAATACGCACAGTTCCAGAAGCACTTGTACCAAAATTAGCTGATGTTGATAAAGAGTCGAAATTAGGCCTGCGAATATCCTTCCCTACACCAACACGTACAAAAAAGTCTTCGGTGACTTCAGCAGTAATATTTAACCTTGGTAGGAAAAAATCATAGTCAGAGCTTTCAGTATTTGGCGTAACTACACCTCCTACTTCTGATGTGCCGTTAGAAGTTAAATCGGTACTGACATATCGTGCGCCAATGTTGCCCGCAAAAAACATACCGCCTAACTCTAATTCGTAATTACCTTGGGCATATAAAGCAGTCGTTGTCTCTTCAATATCAAAAAACGAAGATACTTGCGCTACGGGAGTCGACAGTAAACTATTTACCTCTTCACCAAATAGAGTGTTATTGGCAAGGATGGCATTGTTGATTGTGTCGCGCACAAAACTTGGATTATTAAAAGAAACGGAGTTATCGATGACTAAATAGTCCCCAATGAACAGCTGACGACTATCAGCTCCGTTAAAGTTATTTGGGCCTTGAATAACAACATCAGAAAAGAGATTGGCACGCGGACGGTTCCAATTTCCAAAACTATCGTTGGTTGACGAGTTGTTGGTTTTATTAGTGGTTTCGTTCCAGCGAATACCCGCATCTACGTCTGTAAAGAAAGAATTCATATCAGATACGTCGTAAGTAAAATCGACGCGTAATGCAGTCTCTGTTGCTTCTCTGGTTCGTAAACCTTGACCTATACTTCTTATTGCATAATTTGCAGGGTCAGTAAGCTCACCAACGGTAGGTGTTTCGGCCAAACCCGGTGCAATGCCAAATTCAAAAGTATTGTTGACTATTTGGAAGATAGCCGGCGTACCATTGTCATTAAAGGTGTCTGGACCAACCTGAGGGCCACGCGGATTAATAAAGTCCAAAGAAGAATTAAGAGACGGATTGTCTGTTTCAGAATCTGAGTAAGACAGCTCTGCGACTAGTTCAAACTTATCTTGAACGTACTCGGTGCCAAACGCAAATACGCGACTGGTGGTTAAACGAGAGGAGTTATTGCTGCCCGTTCGCAAATTCGGATCAATACGATCACGCCCGCCAACAAGCTCAGAACCAACGCCTAAGATTCCACTAGTCACCACCTGGACCTCACCAAGGTCTAGCATGCCAAAACGGCCATCTACCGTACCTAAGTCAATCGTTTCAAAACCGGTATTGGTTGTGTTGTCTATAACAGGGTTTCCGCCTGTGCCAGAAAAGAACGCACGGTAGTTCGTCCCAATTTGCTCTTGATCATTAACAGTAGCATCAAAATAAAACTTAGTAGACTCTGAAGACTCTAGCTCAATTGACCCAGTGAAGTTTGTTGTTTCATAATTTTCTGCGTTCAACGGTTGGTCTAAAAATTGGGTTCTCAAAAATGGGAACGCTTCAGCGCTGCCACGGCCAGAATCTGGGGTAACTATGCGGTCTCTATCAAAACGTGGATTGGCTGATGCTACGTCTTGTTGCGCATAGCTTCCTGTTAATACTACCCCTATTTTACCAATATCAGACTGCCAATTGTCTCCAAAAGTGCCAGTTAGTCGAGGAGTTGTAGAATCTGCCAGATCACTATTTTCCGCCTGTACCCTAAATTGCAATAGTCGCTCATTTAGACTGTTACCACGAAGTGTACGCAGATTAATTGTTCCGCCCACTGACCCCTCAACGGTTTTGGCAGTTGGTGCTTTGATAACCTCAAGAGACGCTATTAGCGCAGCTGGTAAATCTTGGAAACTAATACCTGTTCGCCCTGCACCTGCGCCAACGGTCGCAACACCGTTTATCTCGACACGGTTAGCACCCGTGCCTCGTATTTGTACACCGGTACCCACTCCATTAGTGCGGTTTATTTGCACGCCAGTGATGTTTTCAAGCACTTCGGCCAAATTATTGTCGGGCAACTTTCCGATATCTTCTGCTTTGATTATTTCTTTTATATTAGTTGAGCTTCTTTTTTCGTTAAGCGCGCTAGCAAGCGCTGACCGGATACCCGAGACTTCAATCACTTCTGTTTGGTCATTTTCCTGCGCTTGGGTTTCAGCTTCTTGCGCATTACTTATAGTGGTTGTGCCACAAAGAGCGGTAAGCACGGCGATGGTGAGCGTTGATTTTTTGATGAGTATGTTTTTCATATTGCACCTTTAGTCTGAATATTTTTACAACATACTAACTAATTTTTAACAATAGTCAATTAAGATCAATTAAGATCATTTAAGCTCACTGTAAGTTTACAAATGCTAAATTAGATGTATATTTTAATGTGAAAATGCAATTTAATATTCATTCTTTACAAGAATTTATACTATTAATGCCTTAAACCAATTGGGCTTATAATTTTATTCCATTGTTTTTTATACAATTTAAGCTTTTAAGAATAAATTTGATTAAATTTGACTAAAAAACATAAAGTATTGACAACAGAAAAAACAAAAAGCGACTTTAGAAACAACAACTAATGTGCATTTACTCATTACCAACGGCGAAATTTACCATGAAGGCCCTTACCCTATTACTCACATTGCTTGCGCTTACTCTTCCATGCTTGTCTGCAAAAGCCGAAAATCAAACACAACTGGAATGGAAGGCCCAATGGATATGGACGAACAATAAAACACCAGCACCCAATTCATGGGTAGCACTACGGCACGAAGTCTCACTAAATCCTAGTGATGAGCAGGTTTATGCGCATATTAGCGCCGATACTAAATACTGGCTCTGGATAAATGGTGAACTAGTGGTATTTGAAGGTAGCTATACTGGCGGTCCAAGCCCTGTAAAAGCATCGCCTAGAGTTGACGAATATTCGATTGCTTCAAACAAATATTACGACACTGTCGATATTAAGCCCTTTTTAAAAAGTGGTAACAACACGATTGCCGCATTAGTATGGTACTACGGTGACGAAGGTCGCAAAGGAAGCCATATATCAACTAGCAAAGGCGGTTTCATTTTTCAGGCCAATGTTGATGGCCAATTAATCATTTCAGACAACACTTGGAAAGCAACGCAACACAACGCTTATCAAGAAATAGCTAAGTTACCTCCCTTTAGGATTGCGGCATGGAGTGTAAATTATGACGCACGGCAAGACCTTGCAGATTGGACCGAGTCAGCATGGTACTTGCCGGGATTTGATGACAGCGATTGGCCCGTTGCAAAAGCTATGGGCCGCCCACCAAGAGCCCCATTCTACAATTTATATCCAAGTGAAATTCCTATCCTCAACAATTTTGGTTTGGCAAATTGTACGAATTTTTCTGATTCAGATTTCCCCTTTGTGAGCGATGGTTCAACAATAGAATGTAACCTGGATTTCAATAAGAATGTGACGCCCTATTTCGATGTGGAATCTGACATGGGTCTAGAAATCAAAATAGACTCAAACATGCGTTTAAACGTTATTGAAACTTTCTACACGACTAAAGCCGGTAGGCAACAGTTTGAATCCTATTCTTGGTTAAACGCGCGTATTTTAAAATACACTATTCCTAAAGGTGTAATAGTGCATGGCTTAAAATATCGCTGGACGGGCGTCGGCAATACCCCTGGTCATTTTGAGTCAAGTGACGATTGGTACAATAGAATTTGGCAGATGGCAGAAAACACACTGTACATTTGCGCCAGAGACAACTTTATGGACACGCCCGATCGCGAGCGAGGTTTGTGGATAGGCGACGTTGCAGACCAAGCCAGCTACTTGTTTTACTCAATGGATAAACCAGGACGAGATTTACTGAAAAAGTCGATACTCGTGACTTTAGCGTTCAGTGATTCCGAATCTGGGGTATTTGCGGGTTTAGGGCCAGGTCGGTTTAGAGAACTACCGGCACAGAGCTTACAGTTTATCGAACAAGGCATTTGGCATTATTACTACAATACAGGCGACATAGAAACACTTGCGTATGCCTATCCCTTTGTAAATAAATACCTTAGATTATGGAATTTAAAGGACAACGGCCTTGCAACTTTTCGCTCTGGTCACTGGAAGTGGACCGATTGGGGCCCCCAAGAAACCGTAGACTTTGGTGCAATTCAAAACGCACTTTATTACAGTGCTCTGGTTGCTGCGCGTAAAATGGCAGTTGAACTTAACGACAATACAAATATGGCGTTTTACGACAAACGTATTCAATCAATCCAACAAGCCTACCAAAAAGAATATTGGCAAGACGGATACTTTAGTAGTCAGCCCGGAACGCTAAAAGACGATCGCGCCAATGCAATCGCAATACTATTTGGTCTCGCAAAGCCCGAGCAATATGAGCAAATCATTACCAATGTGCTTGTTCCCAATCAGTTTGCAAGCCCACACTTTGAGTGGATGGTGTATAACGCAATGGCAATTGCAGGCAAATTTGATGGAGCACTTGCGCGCATGAAACAACGCTACAGTAAACAAGTAGATAACCCCGCGCTTAGTACTCTTGCGGAGTATTTACCCTCTGGTGGTACTGAGAATCATGCTTGGAATGCCCCCAGTACAATATTAAGCAAGTATATTGCTGGTGTAGCCCCAACATCGGTTGCTTGGAAACGCTATGAAATAATGCCAAACATGGCTCATTTTTCCCACATAAAGCAGTTAGTACCCAGTGTGCAAGGACCCATAGACTTTGAAATTAGTCGAAATCAACAACAAATTGATATGTCTATCAATTCGCCACAGGGTGCAGTAGCGACGATAGGTATTCCAAAAACGTATTTCAAAATAAAAACGATCACTATTAACAATCAAGTAGTTTGGTCAAATGGACAACAGAATCATCCATTCAAAAATTTAACGTACATTGGAGAAACTGAGAAATACCTTAAGTTTGAAGTTCAGGCAGGGAATTGGTTAATCCGAGCAGAACCATAAAACAAATGAAAGTTAGCATACAAACTTATTCTTATTTACCCTGTATAAATTTAATTAGTATCAAGTGGCTTTTGCGACATTTATTCACTTAACTGTATATGATTAGTCTTAGTTTTCTGCAGCAGTTTATGAGGAAACTCATGACTCAATAACACCACTTTTCGCTTATCAAGCCACGGTTTGATGTTTTGCAAGCCCAGTCTAAGATTATAAGCGACTGAGCCAGTAAGGATTGAGTTAGCCTGCGTAAGCAAGAGAGTAAAACAAGCGCTTACGCCTGCTACCACAAGCACCACGGTTAAAAATGAGGCTAAGGCTATATGTGAAAAACGGTAGCCAAACGAAGCCGTGAATTAAGAGTCGGTCCACGGTACAACATGATATATGCCATTTTTATGCTCTAGCCCGTTGGGTGGTTGCAAGAGACTACAAGCAGTACCACATGTTAATGAGCCTGCTTTTTGTCTTCACTTAAATGTTCTGGTGCGCTGCCATGGATGAACAAATAAGCGTAATAACCAGCCATAACCAACATGATTAAAATGCCGAGTAATGAGCCCCATACCACCGGATCGCTGAATATCATAGAAATCATAATTTTTACCTTTTCTGTTTTTGCTTAATATTTAAAAGACCATTCCAAAAATACTTAACATACATCTTTAACATGCAATTTTTTAACGGGTCTTCGTTATGCTAAATGCCCCTCTCAAATCCTCAGATGAAAAACCAATCGCTTGGTCATTCGGATAGAGAGTATTAATTTTTTTGAGCGTTTTTTCGTCAACTGAAGAACCGTGACAAGCTAAGCACATAGTCCCAGTAGGAATGGCTTTCATCAATCTGAAGCTCTCGTCTTCATATCGTGTCGAAACTAGTTCTTTTATGTCTTCACCGTCTTTGTATCGCTGTTCAAACTGCTTGAGTGTTTGTAATTCCCACTCATCTGGTTTATTTACTTGGTTGCGAGTTTTAAGACTTGTTCGCTCAAGAAGCCAGCCCTCTATAGACATCGCCGCTGCAATTTCTGGTGCTTTTGAAGAGCAAACCTCTACACCATTGCTTATGCCACCGTGCGCTACTGCTAATTTAAGTTCTCGTTTAAGCGTAGAAGCAAATTCGGCAATCTTTTGTTGAGCTTGTGCTTTAAACTCAGATTCAATCAGGCTCTGTTCGGCCTGACTTTTAGACTGAATATTTTGACGAATTATCGACGGCTCTTCACTAGCCTTTTCTTCGGCGATACATGCATGGGAATAAAATAAACTCGCGATGTAAGTAACAAGTAGAACGCCGATTAGCATTGTAGGTTTTGACATGGTTCGCCCTGAATTAGCCCTTGAAGTCTAAAAATTTAATCACTATACGAAAGTTATTTCAATATTCAGGCCAACATTCACAAAAACATAAACCATTGAATCTACTGGTATAAATAATCTATTATTGTATTTAGCCAACAAATAATAAGTTTTACCTTGATTTATGTGTCAGATTTGACAAAGTAAGCGTCATATATGTCATTTCAAAAAGGTTCTGAGATCATGAATGTTTCAATAGTCCAATCGATGATTAATACTATTGATAAGCCCGCTATATTTCTGAGCCCTGACTATCAGATATTGGCGGTCAATGATTTGTATAGAGATACCTATGAAAGCGAAGTCTTAGTGGGTATAAGTAAATGCTACGAAATATCTCACGGTCACACTACGCCATGCGACAAACATGGAGAAGACTGTCCCATTCAGCAAACCAAGGCGACAGGCAAAGCCACCAGCGTGATGCACATTCACAATACTGAATATGGCAAAACCTATTGCGACATTTTGATGAAGCCTATTAAAGATGCTGATGGCATGACAGCAGGCTTTTTGGAAATACTTGAGCGAATTGATTTTGCGGCAGCAGAATCTGAGCGCAATAAAATGATAGGGAGCTCACCTCTTTTTAAAGCCTTGCTCACCAAAATCAACCGTGCGGCCAAATCTGAAATAGCGGTTTTGTTGCACGGAGAAACTGGCACAGGTAAAGAACTCGTCGCAAAAGCCTTGCATGATGCCAGCAGGCGCTCCGACAAACCCTTTGTGGTAATTGAATGCACCGGCTTAAACGAAAACCTATTTGAGTCGGAGTTATTTGGCCATGAAAAAGGCTCTTTTACCGGTGCAGTCAGCGCAAAAAAGGGGCTGATTGATTTGGCTAACGGTGGCACTGTGTTTTTTGACGAAATAGCTGATGTTCCTTTGAGTATGCAAGTCAAGCTATTAAGACTGCTCGAAACTCAATGTTACCGCACGGTTGGCGGCGTAAAACAGCATAAAGCAAACTTTAGGTTAGTGTGCGCAAGCCATAAAAATTTACTTGATTTAGTAGAGCGAGGTGAGTTTAGAAAAGACTTGTACTACCGCATTGCAGGATTCCCGATTACGCTACCGTCGCTTACTGAGCGGGCTGATGATATACCGGCGATTGCGATGCATTTTTTAGCGTATTCTGAGCTGAGTTTTAAAACTTTTTCAAATGCAGCAATGAGCCGGCTTTGCCAATATAGCTTCCCCGGAAATATTAGAGAGCTAAAAAGTATTGTCGAACAGTCTGCATTGCTCGCTAACGAAGATGTTATCGAAGCAAGTGATTTACCCGAACAAGTCTTGAACGAGAAAACCACGCCTCATTCTCAGCCTAAGGCACTAGTATCGTTAGATGAGGCAGAAAAAGCTTACTTGCAAAATGTGTGCGAAACACAATCTTTAAATATTGATGAACTCGCTGAAACATTAGGGGTAAGCACGCGTACGCTTTATCGAAAACTTCAAAAGTACGATCTCAAGTATGAATAAAATTATCTAGTCAATAAAAATGCTTAGTTTGTCTATTTCCAGATTAGCCTTTGTTTGCCTTTCGGCTTTATAATAGGTGTTTAACTAAACAAAGAGATACCAATTAATTTGACTCAGTTTCCTTTATCACGCTTGACCATCCTTCTACTTTCACCATTAACTGCGCTACTGCCTATTCACTCGGTAGATGCAGCCCAAGGAGCCGCTTCACCTTTTAGAAATGATGACACTGAGATTCATCAAGAGCAAAGTCAAAACAAGCACGAACACGAGCATGCTCACAAAGACCATATTGAAGAAATCATTGTTCAGGCTACTCGCTCTGGCCGCATCGCTGATGAACAGCCTATTCGAGTTGAACTTATCAATCGCGAAGAAATACAAGAAAAAGCGGCAATGCGGCCAGGTAATATCTCGATGCTTGTGGCCGAAACTGGCGGCGTTCGAGTGCAAACCACATCCCCTGCTTTGGGTAGCGCTAATATTAGATTGCAGGGCATGTACGGCAGATACACACAATTACTAGCCGACGGTTTACCCCTTTATGGCAATCAGGCTGCATCAATTGGTTTGTTGCAAATACCTCCCACCGACTTAGGCAGAGTCGAAATTATTAAAGGGTCGGCCTCCTCATTATACGGGGGTTCAGCCTTAGGCGGTGTCATTAACTTAGTATCCAGAACCCCGTCCGACACATTTGATGGTGAAGCCTTAGTCAATTTTACTACCCGCGACGGTCAAGATTTCACCACCTATCTAGAATCTCCTATAACCGACTCATTAAAAGGCTCTGTTACTGCAGGCGTCCATCATCAAAAAGCCGAAGATATCAATAATGATGGCTGGATAGACCTAGCCGGGTACGAAAGATACACCGTGCGCCCTCGCCTGTTTTGGCAAGGGGATAACGGAGAGAACCTATATTTTACCGCGGGCCACATGACAGAAAATCGCAATGGCGGTAATACAGATAGCGGTGTGGTTGCCGATGGCACCTCATTCACACAATCACAAGACTCACAGCGCAGCGATGCAGGCTTGGTTATTTCAATGCCAGCATTTGCAGAATATACCTTTTCTACCCGAATGTCGGCCATGTTGCAGAGCCACAATCACATGTTTGGCAGCATCGCACAAAACGATGAACATGAAAGCTATCTTATTGAAAGTAGCCTATCTGGCTATAGCGAAAAAAGCGACTGGGTTCTGGGCTTGGCTTTTCAGGCAGATAGCTATGATTCCACCACATTTCCAGTATTTAATTATGCGTATGAAGTACCCGGTATATTTGCGCAATTCGATTATGAACTCACGCATGAAATAACGACCACATATAGTGTGCGTGTTGATGAACATAATGAGTTTGGTACCCAAATAAGCCCGAGAGTATCGCTGCTTTATCGCCCAGGTGATTTAACGGTGAGAGGGTCGTACGGACAAGGCTATTATGCGCCTACGCCGTTTATAGAAGAAATAGAAGCCTCAGGCCTTGCTCGGCTTGCCCCCATTGAAGACTTGCAAGAAGAACAAGCCGAAACCGCTTCGTTAGACTTTACCTATACATTTGAGAATGTCGAAACGAGCTTAACCTTGTTTGGTTCAAACATCGAAAATACGACAGAATTAGAGGCATTTTCGTCAAACGATAATGATATTTTTGATAGAGTCAGGCTAATTAACGCTGAAGCTGAACATCAAATTCGCGGCTCTGAAATCTTACTTCGTTATTATTGGAAAGATATTAAACTAACTGCAAGCTATCTTTATTTGGATGCCATAGAAGAAGCGAGTGACAGCGCCGCTAGCAAAGAAATTGCACTTACGCCTAAACACTCAGCAGGTTTTGTGGCAATGTGGGAAAAGCACGGCAGCTTTAGAGCCGGTTTTGAAGCTTATTACACCGGCACGCAAAAGCTCGACAATAACCCGTTTATTGATGAATCGTCACCCTACTGGCACTTAGGCTTAATGGGCGAAATCACCATTGGTCGGGTGAGTTGGTTTATTAACCTTGAAAATTTGCTCGACGTAAAACAAGGTGATGAACACCCAATGCTATTGCCAAGCAGAGCCGCTAGCGGCCAATGGTCAACCGACATTTGGTCTCGAAACGACGGTTTTATTGCTAATGCGGGTGTAAGAATAAAGCTTAGCGAGTAATTGTAGTGGTTTATATCCGCTGCGGGCAATGAGAGACTGCCAACACGGGCTACCCATTAGGAGCATCGCAATGAATGTGCGCAAAGTATTAGTCGTAGAAGGCTTGGTAAACATAGTCGTGTGTTTATGTAAGTTGGTGATTGGTATAAGTACGCAGTCAACGGTTATACTTGCAGACGCGATGCATTCGGCCACCGATGTTATCAATAATATTATTGCTTGGTTTGCGATTAATATTGCCGAAAAACCCGCCGATAGTGACCATCGCTATGGCCATCAAAAATACGAACAGTTGGCCGTATTTTTATTGGCGGGATTTATCACTATTGTTGCTTTTGAAATATTGATACACGCTTTTCAGCGATTTGGGCAACCCGTTGAACCAAGCACTTGGGGACTAGTAGTGTTGATCGCTGCCCTTTGCATCAACATTGCGCTTGCTATGTGGGAGCGCCACTGGGCAAAACAATTAAACTCAGATATTTTAAATGCAGACGCCAGCCATACCTTCAGTGATATTTTAACAAGCGTTACGGTAATCGTTAGTTGGCAACTTGCGGCACAAGGTTGGTATTGGATAGATGCCGCTTTTGCAATTATCATGTCTTTGGTCTTATTTTACCTCGCGTATAGTTTATTCCAAAAAGCCATTCCTATTTTAGTCGACCAAACGGCTGTAGATGCCACAAGCGTCTCGCAAGAAATTGAAGGCATAGAGGGCGTTATAAAAGTGACAAGAGTGCGCACCCGAGACCAAGGTGATAATAACTATGCGGATATCATAGTCACGGTGAATGCTGATTACTCGCTTTTACAATCGCACGAAATAGCCAACGAAATAGAAGCCTTAGTGGCGAGTAAATACAATATTCAAGATGCTGTTGTGCATATAGAGCCTCACAACAACGAACTAGAAACGTAATAGCTGTTTGCCGACAATCACTCACTCAGCTCAGTTACACTTTTAAAGTAGCTTGATTTTTACGCACAAACAAAATGAAGAAGCTATAAAGCAAAAATGTTAATTAACATTTTGGTAATTACCATGCTAACCTTTAGGCTGGTTCTTATGTTTTTACGTGGTGCAGGTAAACCTAATGGCAAAAGTGAAACTAAAAGACATCGCCGACAAGGCCGGTGTGTCGATGATGACCGTTTCGCGAGTCATGAACAAAGACCCTCGTGTTAGTACTAAGACCAGAGAACGCATTAGTAAGATTGTTGAAGAATTGCAATATAAACCCAATACTGCTGCCCGGCATTTGGCTAGCTCACGTTCTTATTGTATCGGTATTGCATGTGAGTTTTCTAATGCGTCTTACGTCAACAAATTCCTTGCGGGTAGTTTGCGCAAATGCCGCACTATTGGTTACCATGTTGTACTTGACGAACTGGGGGAACTGAACACAAAACCCGAATTACGACCTCAAGACTTGTTGGACGTTGCAAATATTGACGGTATCGTTTTGTTACCTCCAATTAGTGACAATACAGACGTTATTGAATATTTAAAGCAAGAAAACGTCAATTTTGTAAGAATTGCACCTAATATCGACTTACTCGCCAGCAAATATATTTGCATGGACGATTATCAAGCCGCTTTTGACATAACCAGTGAATTAATAAATCTTGGTCGTAAACGCATTGCGCACATCATTGGTAGCAATAGTCAAGGCGTTAGTAGACTGCGTTATCAAGGGTATTTAGACGCTTTGCGCTCCCACCAAATTGATTCTAAACCAGAATATATTATACAGGGTGATTTTAGTTATAAATCAGGATTTGAAGGTGCCAGTCAGTTACTTAGTTTACCTGAACCCCCTGACGCTATTTTTGCCGCAAACGACGAAATGGCGGCTGCGACTATTTCAGTTGCACACATGAAAAACATGCGCGTACCCGACACCTTAGCGATTGTTGGTTTTGATGACACAGAAATTGCGACTATTGTTTGGCCTCAACTCTCCACCGTTCGCCAACCGCTTGAAGAAATGGCCGATTTAGCGATTGAACTGCTGATAAATTCACAGCGCCGCGCCGGTAAACAGCCTATTCAAGCACAAGACAAGAGCAACCGGTACGTACTTGATTATAAAATCAAAACGCGTGAATCTAGCAAAATAAAAACTTAACGACATCAAGCAATTGTTACATACATGTAAAATGTGCATTGACAGCCATTTGATTTCACTCTAATGTTAGCGCTAACAATAAGAAATAAAGGCGCAACCTCGCATGAAAAACCTCATCTCCACAACAGCAGTATTAGGTTTGTCTTTGCTGCTTGGCGCTTGCGGCGGTCAACAGAATAAATCAAGCGCTACTAGCAATATTGCCGATACTCCATTGGTTCAAGAGTCGTTAGCACAAAGCTATAAAGATCTATTCCAGGTGGGTGCTGCCATCAATAGAAGGCAAGCAATTGGAGATGATATAGCCGGTCAAAAAGTGGTAAAGCAACACTACAACGTAATTACCGCTGAAAACGACATGAAATGGGAAAGCATACAAAGCCAAGAAGGCGTATTTACCTTTGAGGGCGCCGACGCACTGGTCGACTTCGCAGAAAAGACGAATAAAGACATTATTGGGCATGTACTTGTATGGCATTCGCAAACGCCCGATTGGGTGTTTGAGGATGCAAAAGGTAAGCCCGTTACTCGCGAAGTATTACTCAAGCGCATGAAAACACAAATCTTTGCTTTAGCAGGACGCTACAAAGGTAAAATAAAAGGCTGGGACGTAGTAAACGAAGCGTTTAACGAAGACGGCAGTTTTAGGGAGTCTAAATGGTTCACGATTATCGGCGAAGACTTTATCGACAAAGCGTTTGAGTTTGCGAACCAAGCTGACCCTAAGGCCCAGCTCTATTATAACGATTACACGCTGTATAAACCGGCAAAAATGAATGCGGCAATAGCACTTGCCAAACGTCTTCGCAGCAAAGGCTTACGCATCGATGGCATTGGCATACAAGGTCACTATACAGCCCCACCACCATTTGATGAATTAGAGGTCAGTATTCAATCAGCCATTGCCGCAGACCTGTCTGTCATGATTACAGAGCTCGATATTTCAGTATTAAAGTTTCCTCAAGGCGAAGGTATGGGTGCAGACATATCGCTTAGTTTTGAACTACAAGAACAATATAATCCTTATGCTAATGGTATAGATAACGCTGCTCAAGCAAGGCTCTCTGCTGCATACATAGACCTATTTAGTTTGTTTGTTCGCTATCATGAGAACATAGACAGAGTCACATTATGGGGAGTAAGCGACGCAAACACATGGCGTAATAACTGGCCTATCAATGGAAGAACCGATTATCCATTACCCTTTGACCGTGACTATCAGGCCAAACCTTTTGTGCAAGATATTATTGCACTTGCCGAACAACACAATACAAATACGCGGCTTAACAGTGACAAAGGCAGCCTACTCGCTAAGGAAAGCAAATGAAAAACCTCAACCGCCTCGAAAAATTTTGCTATGGCTTAGGTGATGCCGCCAGCAATATTGTATTTCAGGTGGTAATCACCTTTATGATGTATTTTTACACCGACGTATATGGACTGGCGGCATCGGCAGTAGGCACAATGTTATTACTTGTTATTGTGTTTGATGCCATAACCGACCCGATAATGGGTGGCATAGCTGACCGCACTAAAACAAAATGGGGAAGCTACCGCCCATACCTTTTATGGTTTGCACTACCCTATGGTGTGCTGGCAGTACTCGCGTTTACCACACCCGATTTTAGTCAAGACGGCAAGCTCATCTATGCTTATATCACTTACATACTTTTAATGACTGTTTATACTGTCATTAATATTCCTTATTCCGCACTAGGCGGCGTAATGACTAGCGATCCAACAGAGCGTTCTTCATTGCAGGCATGGCGTTTTGCACTCGCTATGTCTGGGGGCGCGATTGTTACGCTTTCACTGCTAGAAATGGTTGAGATATTTGGGCAGGGCGATGAAAAAGCCGGTTTTAGCTACGCAATGATGGTGTTATCGGCCTTTGCCGTACTTTGTTTTATCGCTTGTTTTATGCTGACGAAAGAGCGATTTGAAGCACCTCATTCACAAGCTAACTCGAAGTTATCGGGCACGTTAAAAGACTTCCTAAACATGATCAAAAATGACCAATGGCGCATAATCGGCATTGTCACATTGCTTTTGCTGATTAGCGTTGTCATGCGCGGCTCAACAACTGCTTATTATGCAGAGTACTATCTACAAAAAAACAGCTTATTTGGCATATTTTCATTTAGCACAGCCGAATTAATCACACTTTTCACAAGCGCTAACATGTTTGCCGGTATAGCGGGTGCTTTGAGCGCAAACTTTCTTGTTGCTCGCATATGTAAAGTGAGTTTAATGAGTATGTGTGCAATCTTTATTGTGTTAACAAACGGCGCGCTATTTTTTGTGCCCCGAGAGGCCACAGAAGCTGCCCTAATTTTTACGGTTCTTGCAAACTTTGTGCACATGATAATGACCCCGCTGTTATTTTCAGCGGTGCCAGACACGGTCGATTATGGCGTAAAAAAACTTGGCAATAACGCCATGGCAATGGCGTTCTCTGGCCAATTACTCATGCTCAAACTCGGTATTGCCATTGGCGGCGCGCTCACCGGTTGGGTGCTTGCATCATCGGGTTATGAAGCTAACACCGCCCAAATAGAAAGTACGCTTAATGGCATCTTAGTACTTTATTCTCTTAGCTCTGTAGCGGCAGGCATTGTGATTTATTTTCTGTTGCGCAAATACAAACTCACACGCGATTTTAAGGAAGCATAAACGTGAGCGACTCAAACAATCTTATCAAAAATCCTATTTTACCTGGTTTTAATCCCGACCCAAGTATTGTTGCTGTAGGCGACGATTTTTACATCGCTACGTCTACCTTTGAGTGGTATCCGGGTGTGCAAATACATCATTCAAAAGACTTGAAAAATTGGCGCTTAATATCGCGACCACTCAACCGAGAGTCTCTTTTAGACATGCGCGGCAACCCTGATTCATGCGGCATATGGGCACCTTGCCTAAGTTACAACAAGGGCAAATTTCATCTTATTTATACAGACGTAAAACGTTTCAACGGCAACTTTAAAGACAGTCATAATTACTTAACAACTTGCGAAACCATCGACGGCCATTGGAGCGACCCTATTTATATGAACTCCAGCGGCTTTGATCCTTCGCTCTTTTTTGACGACGACGGCAAGCAATGGTTTGTTAATATGGTATGGGATAATCGTCACAATAAAAACCGTTTTGGTGGTATCTTGTTGCAAGAATACTGCCCCAAACAAAAACGTTTAATAGGTGAAATTAAAAACATATTTAAAGGCTCGGCACTTGGCTTAACCGAAGCACCACACTTATTTAAACGCAATGGCTATTACTATTTACTTACCGCCGAAGGAGGCACGTTTTACAGTCATGCAATGACAATGGCGCGCTCAAAAAACATAAATGGTCCATATGAGCTAGATCCATACGGCTACTTGCTTACGTCTAAAGACAACTTAGATTTGCCTTTACAACGAAACGGCCACGGTGACTTGGTCGACCTACCCAATGGCGAAAGTTACTTAGTGCATTTATGCGGCAGACCATTAAAAGGTGAAAGACGCTGTCCACTTGGCAGAGAAACCGGCTTACAAAAAACCTATTGGACAGATGATGGCTGGTTAAGACTGGAGAGTGCAAAGTTTCATAGCAGCAGTGGTTTGCCCGAGTCTTACGTACAAGCGCCTGACCTACCAGAACATGCTTGGCCCGCAGAAGCATCTCGTTATGATTTTAACGAAAACACTTTACCTTCATGTTTTCAGTGGTTGCGTACGCCCTACCCTGAGACTTTTATGAGCCTCACTGCGCGCAAGGGTCACTTGCGCTTAACCGGGCGCCAGTCGATAGGCTCTTTGTTTGAGCATGCTTACATTGCCAGACGCCAAGAATCTTTTGTTTACAACGCCACTACCGCAATGGATTTTTCTCCGACTAATTTTCAGCAAACCGCGGGCTTGTGCTGCTATTACAATAGCTTTAAATTCCACTATTTATATGTCTCAATTGATGATGATGGCAAGCGGTTTGTCGATGTAATGAGCTGCTGCGGTGACCTTAGCCTAGACCTTACCTATGGATTGCGCGAAGGAAGCGTAGGTGACAGCGCTAAAAACTCACGTTTTGTGATACCGAGCAAAGGTATCGTTTATCTGCGCGCAATGGTTGACCATCATACACTTCGTTTCGCTTACTCTATCGACAACCTAAAATGGCATGTGCTACCTATTAACTTAGATTACTCGTTAATTTCAGATGAAGCTGGCGGTGGACATGGCTCACATTTCACGGGAGCTTTTGTCGGAATGGCCTGTCAGGATGTATCAGGTCAAGCATGTATTGCTGACTTTGATTATTTTGAATACGTGGAGCTTGACTATGAACAATACTCTTTAGATGTTTAAACCTTCATCACAAAATCTAAGCGAGGTTTGTAGCCTCGCTTTTTTGTTTAAAAAACCGATTCTATTTAGTTAAACAATAGAACAATTGTTCTATTAATTTTAAATTCATCACTCACCAATTAATTGAAAATTATAAATTTAACTTTTTAATTATGTTTTTTTATTTTCACATCATTTAGACAAACAAAACATTTCCTTTTAGCGCATCTATTGGTACTTTGTGTTAGCGCTAACATGTTAACAAGCTGTTATTGCGTTAACGCTCAAATCACACAATTACTAAGAATATACAACTAACAAAAACTCGTTTTAAAAACAGGGAAATACAATGAACAAATTACTTATTTCTATCTGTCTGCTAATAAGCAGCTACAGTTCATCAACCTACGCGCTATTGATCGCCGGTGACGCCAGTATTGATGAAAACAACCTACTCACCATCAATTACAGCTTTACTGCAACAGACACAGTGGTTGAAAGCTTTGACTTATTTTTTGAATATGGCATTTATGACGACATTCAAATTTTGGACTCAATAATTGCACCTTCGTGGACAACTGTAATCGCTAACCCTGACAACTTCTTTGGTTTTATAGAAGACGGGTTTATCAATTTCCTTTTTGATATACCTCTCGAAATTGGACAAACACTGCAAGGCCCAACAGTAACCATCGATTATTTAGGCACCGGCGCCCTAGCTGAAATCACTCAGTCCGCCGTCATTTTTGACCCGAACGACTTCAGCGCGCCTGAAATATTTGTTGATACGGCCCCAATCACTGTCAGTCAAGTGAATACGCCCGTGACTTTCTCGATAGTCTTACTCGGCGCTTTCTTTTTATTTAGCAAACGCACTCGTTTATGCGCAAATAGTAACTAGCCGCGGAGGAATAAAAATGAAACAAATAAAAACCATTAAAAACAGGCTATGCCGGACGCCATATTGGCTCGGCCTGCTAACATTGATTAGCGCTAACAATGTGCTAGCCGAAATTGTCGTTGAAGACATAAGCTTTACCGATCGCACTCGTATATCTCGCAGTGACTACCAATATACTTTTACAGTTACTATTGCAAACACAGGTGAAAACGCGCAAAACATAGCCGCTAGTGTGACGTCTGCCAATCCAAATTCAGACGTGTCGTTAAGCGCACTCACGCTCGACGCCTTGCCCTCATCAGCGTCTGCTCCTATGACCGGTCAACTAGTGCTCGTGCAAAACAGGCGAGTAAGGTTTAACCCGCAAGATATTGTGTTCGATTTTACGTACGATACCAACACACTAAACGAATTTGAACAAACCTTCTCGCCCACATCTGCCTATATTACCAATGAACACCCCAATTTTTTTGTTGAGCAAGAAATGGCTAACGAGGCTGAAGTAACGGCAAAAATACAGGCTCATTACGCGCAGTTTTTTGAACTTATTGACGCGCCTGATCCAGTCGATATTGAAGAGCCATCGCTAGCAACTGCTTTTTTTGATGATTTTTCTAACTTGTCAGAGCAATGGTTTGCTTTTGCCGATAACGGCACTAGCCCGAGCGTTAGTTTGTCTACAGAAAACGAAAAGCTGGTTGTATCTCCCCAATGGAATGCAACAGGTGATGCAATAGCGGTCAAATATCAACAATTTGCCCCTACAGACTTTAGCAATGGCGCAACCATTAGTTACCTGATGGAGGCTGCCCAAGCATACACACAAGATGGCAACTTGGCCGTTCAGCTTATTCTTGAAGACGAAAATTACACGCCAGCGTTTTTCGCGTACCGAGTTTTAAATGAATCGGGTGAACTCAGCATTAGCATCGACAACGTGAGCCCTGATTCTGACTTTGGTTATGTCGGGCCTGGTTTTGATTTTTCTAAAGTTGCAGGTATTGGCTTTCAATTTTTAGCGAATAGTAAGCCTGTCAGTGTTGGCGGCAACATTACTATCGACGATGTTAAAATTTCAGTTGCTCCAGCACCTGTTGCCGATGGTGTAGTTTTTGTCGACGACATGTCAGCAGGCATTAGCCCTTGGAACGTTCAGAATGACAATGGCAGTGCGCTAGATGTTGTGCTTTTTAATGTTGATGAAACTTTAGTTGTTGCACCAGCTTGGCAAGCAGAAAATGATGCCTTCACTGTAAAATATCAGCAGTTTGACCCGATTGATATGACGCGCCCGGTCAATGTGAGTGTTGATGTTAGCCTGCCGGCTAGCTACACCGAGTATAACAACATGGCCATTCAGCTTGTGGTAGAAGATATAAACTATCAGGTAGGTTTTACAGGCTATGGAATATTAAATGACCGCCCAGCCGACACTCCATTTACAGTGAACTTTGCTGACATCAGTCCTAGCTCTGGCTACGGTTTTATTAGTGACAGCTTTGACTACGAGCAGCTTGCGGGCGTGGGCTTTCAAATACTCGCAAACGGCAAACCTATCGATGTTACGGGTAACATTGTTCTGGACAACGTGACTATCACTCAAGCGGCTGAAACCGTTGCGCCGCCTGCTCCTGTCAGCAACACCAGCGTTTTGTTTGCTGCAGCAGATGACATGGCATTTATTAAAGCTATCGACACTGGGAAAGTGTATTCAGAAGGTATGTCATACGGCATGATGTTGGCGGTAATGATGGACGACAAAGCGACCTTCGATAAGTTATGGAAATTCACTAAAACTTATATGCAAAATCAAGAAGGCCCTCAAGCTGGATTCTTTGCTTGGCGACTAGAGGGTGAAGCGCCCTTTTCTCGCCTTGATGTAAATCCTGCGCCCGATGGCGAAGAGTACTTTGCTATGTCCTTATTTTTTGCCCACAATCGCTGGGGCAGCGAAGAAAGTGGCATATTGGATTACCAAGGAGAAGCGAATTCTATTTTGCTCGACATGGTCAACTTGCAAACTAGCAGCACGCGTCCAATGATGCATCCGGTATTCAGACAAATTGAATTTGTGAATATCAACGCTGTGGAAAGTTTTACTGACCCGTCTTATCACTTACCTGCATTTTATGAGCTATGGGCACTGTGGGCTGATGAAAATAACCGATATTGGCATGAAGTAGCGCAAGTTAGTCGAGACTTTTTTACGCGCGCAAGCCACCCCGAAACAGGTTTATTTAGTGACTATGCAAGCCATGAAGGTGTGCCTCAAGTCACCTCATTTAACCCTAATAGTCATAAAAGCGCTTTTGACTCACACCGAGTCATTGGCAATATCGCGATGGATTATCACTGGTTTAGCCAAAGCGAACAAATGCGGTCGCTAATCGACAAACAAGTGCTATTTTATGAGTCTGAGAACGATATTTTTGGCAACTTCATAGCAATTTATGAAGTCGACGGTACCCGCGAACCGGGCGTTAACTATCGAGGAGAAGGCAGAAACGCAATGAATGGTTATGGCGCCACAGCAAGCGACTTGCCATACTCCAAAGACATGTTGCAGTCGCTCTGGGACCAAGACATTCCCACAGGCACCTTCCGCTATTATGATGGTTTCTTGTATATGTTTAGTCTTTTGCATGCATCCGGCGAGTTTAAGATTCACAAACCTGAAGAAGAGTAGGCTAATAAACAGCCTGATTAAACGATACCGGAATTATATGCATTTCAAATAACACCTGTATTATCTATCAAAAAGCTTGGTCTACAGCACTAGACCAAGCTTTTTATTAATCCCTTTTGTCATTTCATATTTAATACTTTAGCTAAACTATGGCTTAAATGTTTTGTTTAAGCTTTTTAATTACTATACTTTTGTCTAGAATTCGCTCAATCTTGTTGTAACTTGCCGATATAAAAATATATCTTGTGGCATTAAAATACCTAGGATGCGTTTTGAAAAGCAAAAGAGTTCAAGAGAGTTCAACTGATAACCAAATGCTTTATCTTCAGCAAAAGCTGGCTAAACGCTTTATGCAAGGTTTGTTGATCATGTGCTTGATTGGTTTGCCGCTTTCGTTGTTTAGATGGTACTCGATTGGATTTCAGAGTATTTTTATTGTCCATTTTATTTTGAGCATTTTGACTTTTGTTGTTTATCGAATCGCGGTAGACAAAAGTGCACAATTCATGTTTGCTTACTTCGTTTTCTTCATGACCTTACTTGCTGCTTCCGGGTCATTATCATATGGCTTACAAAGTGGCGCGGTTACATTTGCAATATTATCAGTCATCGCATTAGCTATAGGCTTTGGCATGATTTCTAGCCTCTTTTATCTCGCCTCTTGGATTATCTACTTTAGCTTTATGGCTTATTTGTTCACGCATGAATACTTAGGCTTTGCCGTTAACCCGAGTATTTATGCAAAAACTGGCGGTGCGTGGGCCATTGTCATTTTTGGCACTTCAATAACTAGTCTCTTTTTATTAATAGGTAGCTACGAATACTTTAAAGGCTTGTCTACTTTAATGAAAAAGCTAGAAGATAGCGAAAAACATGTTCAAAAGTTGGCGAATCATGACTACCTAACCGGCGTAGCAACCTTACGTCTAGCAGACGAGCAACTGCAGTTTGCAATATCAAATGTAAAACGTAAAAACACCACAATGGCGCTATTATTCATCGACTTAGATGACTTCAAACTAATCAATGATGAATATGGTCATGATGCGGGCGATGCAGTGTTAAAGAACATTGCCAGCCTGCTAAGTCAAGAGGTTCGCAAAACCGATGTAGTTGCGAGAATAGGCGGTGATGAATTTATGCTCATTATTAGTGAGCCCGTAAACCGGGAAAAGCTTAGTTTATTCTGTGAGCGCTTAATTGATAATATCTCGCAACCAACGCCTTATAAAAATTCGCAACTCTCGGTAGGGGTGAGCATTGGTATAAGCTTATTTCCAGACAATGCCCACAACATTCGAGACCTAAAACAGCAAGCTGATTACGCGATGTACCGCGCTAAAAACGCAGGAAAGAACAAATTCTGTTTTTACGAATAAGACTAAGTTACTTTCCTGACAATTGGGTGTGTAGCGCATTCTTATAAGCTTCTATGCCGGGTATCAAAGACACTATCAGAGTAGATAAGAACACTAAGCCCGCCATTATCATGAGCTCTGTCGACAATATGTCATAACTTAAAAACAGGCCAAATTCGGCGGCTAACCAGTCTTCAAGGCCAAACAGCAAGCCTGCTAAAGTAAACATCGAGACGCCAATGGCTAGGGCGACTAAAATTAGCGCTTCTAAGAGTATGAGGACAAGAATTAAGCCAGGCCCCGCTCCTAAAACACGAAACACTGCGATTTCGGCCTGACGTTCATTCATAGACGCAAGCAACATCGTAGATAAACCAAATAGTGACGATATTAATACTAAGGCCGCGATTGCTCTGAGTAAGTTCTCGACCGTAGACATTAGGCTCCAAAGCTCAGCCATAGCAACACCAGGCAGCACCGCCATCAAGCGGTCGTCTTCATAGTTGTTGATGTTTCTTTGCAAGGTAAAGGTGGCAAATTTAGAGTTTAGCCCTAAAAGTGCTGCAGTTATATTACCCGGTTCAGGAGCGCTCGTTGGGTCATCTAAAACTGCTTGCAAGGCTCTAGGTGATAAGTGTATCGCTTCTATTGCAGGCAGGCTAACATGCACTGTTTTATCAACTGGCGTGCCGGTTGGCGCCAAAATACCACTAACGGTAAAAGGGGCTTGATCATGATTGGTAAAGCTTGTGCTGCCAATACCGTGGGCGATGGTGATTTTATCGCCTACTTTGTACTTTAAACTTTTAGCAACATCTGCGCCTAGTACGGTCTCAAACAGGCCAGCAAACTCCTGCCCATCAGCAAGTTTCAGTGGCTGTTTGTTACCGTAACGGTAAAAGTCAAAGTAATTCTGATTAGTGCCAAGCACCCTAAATCCTCTGTGCGAATCGCCCAAAGAAATCGGAATAGCCCATTTGACTTGGTCATGCTGCTCTAGCATTTCAAAACTTTCAAACTCGATATTACTGGTGGGGCTTCCCATTCTAAAAACTGAATACAGCAACAAATTTAGCTGGCCACTCGGCGCCCCCACAATGAGGTCGACTTCTGAAATTGTACGGTTAAAGCTCTCTTTCGCTTGCAGGCGAATATGCTCCACACTCAATAGCACCAAAATACTGATCATGAGCGAGAAAAAGGTAAGAATAACCGTCTTTTTACGGCTAACTAAACTCTGCCAAGCCACTGATAATAAAATACTCACTACACTTCCTCTTTCTGGTTTTCGTGCTTTGTTGAGCGTGTGTTAAGTGATAGCAAATCCACTTTTGAGTCAAAATAATCACCAAGCGCCGTGTCGTGGCTCACAAATATTAAGGTTGTATTGGATTTATTGCACATATCCATCAAGAGACGCATAAATGCATCACGTGCCGATGCGTCTAGCGCAGATGTTGGCTCATCGACTAACAATAGCTTCGGCTGGTTGATAAGTGCGCGAGCAATAGCGACGCGCTGTTGTTGGCCAACGCTTAATTGATTGACCTTTTTATGTAAAACATCGCTTGGCAAATTGAGCGCACTTATGAGTGTGCTTGCCCGCTCTAATAGCTCATTGTTATTTTGCTTGGCAAAGTAAGCCGACAACTGAATGTTTTTGAACACGGTAAGGTAAGCAATCAGATTGAATTTTTGAAACACCACACCAATGTTTTTCGCTCTAAAAGCGTCTCGCTTGCTATTTGATAACTCGGCAATGTTCTCACCAAACAGTGTAATTTCACCATCACTTGGCGTAAGGATGCCGCAAAATAGATTAAGTAAGGTAGTTTTGCCTGAACCTGAGTCACCATATAAAAACACGCTCATCCCGCGGCGAACTTCCCAATTGGCAATGCTTAAAACAGGTTTGTTTTGGCTTGATTTGTCGCGTTTAGATGCGTAGGTGTATGTTAAGTCTTTAATGTGAATTGCCGACGCCGACATTGCTTATACTCCGAAAGCTTATTTCGCTTGTTAATTAGCGCTTGTATTGTGTAATGTTATACCGTTTGTAGTAATATATACTATACTAATAGGAAATAAGTTGTGTTTTGTTAGTGGTTTATTTTTAGATAAATCATGATGAGTATTTGCTCTAAAATAGCGATACTAACGTAACGAATAAACATCGTTTAAGTGTGCTTAATTAATTATAAAGACTGTATACAATGCTAAAAATTACCGCTCTATCCCTTTTTGTGACTTTAGCCGCTATCTTACCGTTTGGCGCACAAGCCGAGCCGCAAAAAGAGTATGTCGAAATTGAATGGATGCAACTTATGCCTGCAGACGACCTCGAAGCTTTGCTTAATCCGCCAGAGTTCATTACCGACATACAGGATGGCTCTGCCGACGACAGCGTTGATGCATTGAAAGCCATGGGCAAAACAGACGAAACGACTAAGCGTTTTAAAGCCGCGCTAACATCATCTAGAGTAATAGAAGCTTTCGACAATAAAAGCATTCGAGTTCCAGGCTTTATTGTGCCCTTGCAGTCTGACGAAAATCAACGCGTAACCGAGTTTTTTATTGTCCCTTATTTTGGCGCGTGCTTGCATTTACCGCCTCCTCCGCCGAACCAAATTATTTTTGCGAAGTCTGAGGAAGGAGTTGAGCTCGCGTCACTGCAAGACCCTTTCTGGTTTGAAGGTACCATTGTTATAACACAAACTAGTAACGAACTTGGTAGCTCTGCTTACAGTATTAACTTAGACAATGTCTTCCCTTTTTAAGGATAAATTCATGAGAGTATTCAATAAAATGCGTACCGCTTGCCTTAGCACTCTTGCTGCAACACTCATGTTGCCAGTAGCCAGCATTGCTTGTGACCTGCACGACAACCCTTCATTTGGTGCTTATGGGCAACTTAAAGGGTTTGGCCAAAGCCATCCTCTCATGCAGCGTCATTTTGCCGCATCAAGCCCTGCTGTGTTGTCGATGACTCACCCGCGTCAGGTATCGAGTAAAGTCGCTGAAGCAAAAAGCGTCGATATTAAGTACCATTTACCCGCGGCTTATTCAGATGCGTCTTTACGCTTTACCTACAGTGATGGTATTGAGTTAAATGCACAAGAAAGTGTCGAAATTGATGAACTAAACGGCACATATACGATTGATTTTAAAGCATTAACGCCAGGCAAGCACCACATATTGGTATGGGCAGATGCAGTTAAGCAAACCTTACCTTTCTCTAAAGTTCAGAGAATCGCAATCACGGTAGAATGAATCCGAAACTCAAGTTAACATTTGCATTTATATGTTGTATTGCCCTGGGTTTTGGTATTGCTTATGTATACGATAATTATCAAGCTACCTTAGCCCAATGGTTTTTAGCAAAACCCAAACATTATCAAACTGAAAACATTGAGCTAATCAGCAAAACTGACAATATGCCGCTAATTAGCCTTGAGTGGTCGCAGTTGCTTCCCGTTCACGACAAAGCGATATTACAAAAATACCAACAGCGCGATGCCAACACTGTCTCAGAACTAACCGACAATATCTTGCTTTCAATACAAGCAGCTACCGACACAGCTTATAGCAATACTATGATGTCGGTAGATACGGTTGATAGCTTCGACGGCGAATTGGTCTCAATTGCGGGCTTTATCGTCCCCATTGATTTTTTTGATACACAAAATCCACAAAATATATTCATAGTGCCTTACTTCGGCGCTTGCGTGCATTTTCCGCCGCCACCACCTAATCAAATTATTTTTGCTCAGCTTGATGGTAAATTTAAAGACTTTGATTTAACTCAAGCCTACCGGCTCAAGGGCGTATTAAGTCGGGACTTATTTGAAGACCCTCTTGGCACATCTGCCTATGTTTTAGACGTAGTATCGATTGAGAGCTATTTCGACAACCCTGATGATTTTAGAGCTCACTAGAACGCACTTTTCAGCGCAAATCCATCACCTCACTGGTGTCCAAACACGCTTCGTCACTGCCGCACAAACCCACAACGTCTTTCCCGAGATGGCGGAAACTTTCTTCAAACATAGTAAAATCAAGGAGTTAAAAGATACATAAGAAAAACCCTGCCTTCACGGGAATGACGGATAGCTTTGATGTATTGGAAGAATAACGCCTGCGCTCGAACAACAAGAATGTTGGCTATGTCTTTAATTGACCAGAGCTTGACTGTTTTAAGACTGCCGTAAACTGAAGTTTCGAAGGTGTGCGTAGGCAATTAACCCAGATCCAACGATTGTCATGATTACTTCAGCGGTATGGCCAAATAAATCGTGTCCAACTAGCGCCGCCAAAACCAATATTGCCATACCTGCTAAGCCAATAGACAATACGCTTTTGCGGCGGTGGTGAAAATACCCCGTTAGTGTGGCAAATAAACTAATTGGAATAACCGCAAAGAGTAACCAGATATGAAAGACTTCATCGTCGAAAGCCAAGAGTCCAGAAACAGAAGGTAAAACGATAAGCAAAACAGGCAAAGCCACGCAATGAAACACACATAGCATCGACAAAACGATGGCTGCTTTATCTGTTGAATCTATAAATTTATTCACTTATCACTCCTGATACTCTTTGTTATATTATTCTTCATATTTGCTTATTAGAAACGCAAAATAGCGGCAGACTCATTTATGTTTTGAGCGCCCTGCCCCTTATTCGTTATCCACTGTGCTTGGATTGTATTTAACGAGGGGGCAATTGAAAATATTGTCACTTGTGCTTGTTTTAAAATGTTTTTGCATTCAAAAACATAGGTTAAGGTAATGTCTGAATGACCTGTATGGTCATCATGAGCATGTTCGGAATCATGCTTATGGTCGCCGTGAGAATGACCTTCATGTTTATGGTCGTCGTGCTCATGATCTCCATGTGGGTGAACACCAGACACAGCACTCGCTAGGTTATTTAAAGAGTTATCAGACTCGGTCAACTTGCAAAAACTTGGCAAAACAACGACCTTGCTCAAATCGCTTATTTGCTCACCCACCAGTGTCAGTCTGTCTTTTTGCGCTTGCGTTTCTGGTGCATGTTCAAAACCTAATAAATCGGCGGCAGGTAACCTAAATTGAAACTGCCATTGTGAATCTTCTTGTGCAATCAGTAAATCTCCCGCACCGTGCACATGAGCTTGTCCATTTGCATATGACACTTCAAGCATATTCAAACTTAAGGCAAACCCGCCCATTGCAAAGCATTTTATCAATTTATTAGCCATCGCTACCCTCAATTTATTTATAGAATTTTTGATTGATACGCAATAGGTTTCAGTATTAGCTCAAATAGAAACCACTTTTAAGGAAGTTAACCATCCAGATTATGTTACAATATAACATATTATATAGGAACAATATTTATATTTTTAAAAGTGTTGATAAAAACGCTTGAATGTCTTGCTTGATGGCTAATCAGCTTATCAAGCGACACTAAGATTCACTTGATTTAAGTCACCCGAGCGCTAAGATAAAATCAAAGACACTCACTTTTAGGTCGAGTCACTGACCGCTTAGTAACAAAAGGCAATTACTATGATCAACAGACGACAATTTAATAAAGGCCTTTTGGCACTCGCAATAGGCGGACTGGCCACACATCTGAAAGCCGCCGAGAAGTCTTCTTTAAATGTATTAATGGGAGACAACGCAGCTTACGGTAAACTCATCCCTGACCCTAAAGGTATATTAGACCTACCCGCAGGTTTTAAATATACCCAAATATCATCTTTGAACGACATGATGCAGGACGGGTTAAAAGTACCCGATCGCGCCGATGGCATGGGCTGCCTCCCCTTAGATGACGAACGAGTAGTACTAGTACGAAATCACGAAATTGCGCCGACTAAAGCACTTTTGGAAATAAGCGAAGTGCCTTCAAGCGACACTATTGCTGTTGCAGCAAAAGCATACGACAAAACCGCTAATGGTTACCCGCTGCCAGGCGGCACTAGCAACATTGTGTATAACCTAAATACAGGCGAAGTCGAAAATCAATTTATGTCGTTAATAGGCACCATTCGCAATTGTTCGGGTGGCACTACGCCTTGGGGCTCTTGGTTAACATGCGAAGAAACTGTCGCCACAGCATCTGATTATATTGGCAAAAACCATGGCTATGTATTTGAGGTTCCAGCAACAGCTACTGGCCTTGTAGAGCCTTTACCGCTTAAAGATATGGGACGGTTTAATCACGAAGCGACGTGCGTAGACCCTCGCACTGGCATCGTTTATTTAACCGAAGATAGAGACGACAGTTTATTTTATCGTTTTATCCCCAATACAAAAAACAAACTAAGCGACGGCGGTAAACTGCAAGCCTTGGTCGTTAATGGTAAATCGCGATTTGATACTCGAAACTGGGAATCAACAAAGATGCAGCTAAACGACCCACTGCCTTGCCAATGGATAGATTTACAAAACGTCGACAGCGAACAAGACGATTTGCGCGTTCGCGGCTATGCAAAAGGCGCTGCTGTATTCGCACGCGGTGAAGGCATACATTTTGAAAACGGCGAAATGTATTTTTGTTGCACCAGCGGCGGCACACAAAAGCTTGGGCAAATTATGCGCTACCAACCGTCTGAACTTGACGGTGGCCTCAGCGAAAGTAAACAAAGCGGCACATTGAGCCTATTTGTAGAAAGCGCAAACAAAGCCTCTTTTAACTTCGGTGACAACATTACGATAGCACCCAACAACCACTTAATTGCATGCGAAGACCAATATTCAGACACCGTGAATAATAAACTCAAAGGGGTAACACCTGATGGCAAACTCTATGACTTTGCTAAGGTTCGCTGGCAAACCGAGCCCGCAGGTGTTTGTTTTTCTCCCGACGGCAAAACATTGTTTGTTAACTTATATTCTCCTACCGCAACATTGGCGATTACAGGCCCTTGGCATAAATTTTCGAATGTATAGGCCGGTAAGCTCTATAACGGTTCCACAGGCTTAGTTGCGGAAACATTTTGTAAAACATTTTTCATGCAAACTTGAACTACATTAATGTAATATATAAACGTGGGCGTTGTTTATTAACTTAAATAGATTGTTTAGCGTCTTTGATTAAAAATTTTTAAACGAGGATAGTGCAATGTCTTTACTACATCTTTTTACCAAAGCGAAGCGAGATAGTCTCAAGCAGACAACCCGCACATTTTTTATTTGCAGCGTAGGCACTTTTGCTTTAGCAACTAATGCTAGTGCACAAAGCACAGAAACGAACGAAGCGAGCACCGAAGATGAAGAAATTGAACAAATTGAGGTACGCGGCGTAGCCGGCGATGCAGCAATGCGTGCTTTTTTAGAAGGTAACTTTGCACTAGCCGAGATTAAATTTAAAGAAAATGCGCTTTGCGCAAAACGCGTTGAGTCAGATTTTCAGTCTTTTGTGGAAGGCGCGCAAAATACGCAAATAAACCAACAACTTTCGGGTACCGAAAGCTCTATTATAAACGGACGAAACGCTAACGCTGCCAATAGCAATACTGGTGCCGTAACAAGCAGTTCAAATTCAGGCTTAGGCACACAAGAAGGTGAAGGTCGCAAAGTAACTGACAACTCGCTTACCTGCGAAAACCGTGGTTTTCAGCTCTACATGACGGGCATGTCGCAATTACAAATGGGCAGAAGCGAAGAAGCCGAAGAACAATTTAAGCGCGCTATTGTGGTTAACAAAAACCTCTACGATCCCGTTTATCGCCTTGCCCTTATGCATTTATTGAGAGACGAAAACGAAGCCGCCAGTGATTATTTAGACAAAATTCAAGGAATTTTAAAGCGTTGCCGCCGCTGTAGTGAACGCGACGACATAGTTGCCCGCGTTGATTTTCTTGAGAAAGCGATTAGTGGTGAAGTTAAGATTCGCTAGCTTGTTTCTTTCGTTGTTCCCGCGGAACCGCACCATGCAGCCAAACTACGTCATCCCGTCGAAGGACGGGACCTCCTTAGGTAACAACAGCTCTTTATTAAAACAATCGGTTAAATCAAGTGCGCAAGGTTCCAAGGAGGTTACCGCCTTCCAGGTAATGACGAAGTAAGCTTTGCGGGAATTATGAGGTAAGCTTCGCGGCAATGACGGAGTAAGCCAATACAAAGCACACATTCTCCATATCAAATAGCCAATCCATTCGCTTTTGCACTATACTATTAATACCAAGACAGAATAAAACCACAAGAACCTCACCTTGCGATCAAACAGATTTCCTATAAACGAAGAAACCGCGTTCAATTGGCGTGTACTCAGCAAACTCTGGCCCTTTTTAACTGAATTTAAAACACGGGTTTGGCTAGCAATATCATGCTTGGTGGGTGCTAAAATCGCCAGTGTTACCCTGCCCTTCGTATTAAAACACATCGTCGACAACCTAAACCTAGACACCGCGCTCGAAACCATGATGGCGGTGATTATAAGCTTAATCATTGCCTATGGCACATTACGCCTTGCCAATGTGCTGTTTGGCGAAATTAGGGATATGCTATTTGGCAGAGTCACCGAACGCGCGATGCGCCGCATAGGACTCAAGGTGTTTAATCACTTGCACAAGCTCGACCTTGATTTTCATTTGTCGCGGCAAACCGGTGGTTTATCAAGAGATATTGAACGCGGCACAAGCGGCATTAGCTTTTTAATGCGTTTTATGGTGTTTAATATTGGTCCTACTTTGCTCGAAATTGGCATGGTGACATTTTTGTTGCTGTACAACTATGGCTTTACCTTCGCCTTAGTCATTATTCTCTCTGTGGTAACGTACGTTACATTTTCAGTCAAAGCCACCGACTGGCGCACCAAGTATGTAAAGGAGCTTAACCAAGCCGACAATGTATCAACCACGCGCGCCATCGATAGTCTGCTTAATTTCGAAACGGTAAAATATTTTAATAATGAACGTTACGAAGCCGAACGCTACGACGTAGGGCTTGCCAATTGGGAACAGGCGCGTCGCAAAAACCGCTTGTCACTGTTTGCACTTAACGGCGGCCAAGCCTTAATTATCGCGATATCGATGACCAGCATGTTAGCGCTTGCTGCGATTGAAGTGGCCCATGGCCGAATGACCATTGGTGACTTTGTATTAGTAAACGCCTTTACCATGCAAATATTTATGCCCTTAAACTTCTTAGGGTTTGTATATCGAGAAATTCGTGGCTCGCTTACCAATATCGAAAACTTATTCAGCCTGCTTGAAAAGGCGCCCAAAATTAATGATATAGATAACCCCAACACACTCGTTGTTACAAAGGGTGAAATTTGTTTTGAGAATATAAGCTTTAGGTACCACGAAAAGCGTGAAATTATTAACGATATTAGCTTTACCATAAAGCCAGGCCAAAAAGTTGCTGTCGTCGGCGAAAGCGGGGCCGGCAAGTCTACATTAGTCAAACTGATGTTTCGGTTTTATGACCCAAGCGCAGGCCGCATTCTTATAGATGGGCAAGATATTAAGACTGTCACTCAAGACTCGCTGCGCTCGCATATTGGTATCGTTCCACAAGATACCGTATTGTTTAACGACACTCTGTATGAAAATATCAAATACGGCAGGCCCTACGCCACTGCCCAAGAGATAGAACAAGCAATAAAACTCGCGCACCTTGAAGAGTTTGTAGCACGCTTACCCGACGGTACCCAAACCCAAGTAGGCGAACGCGGGCTTAAACTCAGCGGCGGCGAAAAACAACGTGTCGCGATTGCTCGTACAATATTAAAACGCCCGCCCATTATGGTGTTTGATGAGGCAACCTCTTCTTTAGACTCGCAGTCTGAACAAGCGATACTTAAAGCACTACAAGAAATATCACAAGGGCACACAAGCTTTGTGGTTGCGCATAGGTTGTCGACCATCATGGATGCCGACACCATTATCGTGATGGATGAAGGTAAAATTGTAGAGCATGGCGAACACGAAAGCTTGTTGGCACAAAATGGCATTTACGCTAAATTGTGGAGTGCACAACAAAGTAAACGTTCAAAAACCAGCGTTTAATAGACGAGAAAAGAGCAAAGATGGAACGACTGAATGCATTAGATACTTCGCAACTGCCAGTAGCATCGAGCGAAGACCAGCAATACCTTATTGATACGGTTAACGCTGAGATGCCCTTTGGAAAATACGCGGGCAGTAAACTAATTCATTTGCCAGAGCCATATTTAGTGTGGTTTCACAAAGAAGGTTTTCCTAATGGTAAGTTAGGTCAACAACTTGAACTGATGTACGAAATTAAGCTTAACGGCCTTGAAAAAATGCTCGCACCTTTAGTGAAAATAAACGATGAATGAAACGCCCGAAATAATCGCAGCAATACTCACAGGCGGCAAAAGCCTGAGAATGGGAACGGATAAAAGCGCACTTCAAATTGATGATCAAACTTTATTGCAGCGCACTGTAGGTACCATAAAAGCATGCTCAATTGTGCATATAGGTGTTAGCACAAATAGTTCTCTGACTGCTCGCGATAGCCTTTCTGGCGTTGAATATATTAAAGATATCTACCCAAACAAAGGGCCTTTATCAGGCATTCATAGCGTAATAAGCCATTATCCTAGCAGCGATATTTTAGTAGTGCCCGTCGACTTACCACTACTAACTGCCAACACCTTAAAAACGCTTATTCGCCATGGGAGTCGGCAAAACTATATGCTTAACTATGAGCAGAGCATTATGCCGCTATATATTCCTGCTAGTCTCAACGTTCTAGGCTACCTAGAGAAACAATTAAAACATTGCGATTTAAATGAATCTGAGCAACCGCAAAGTGAAAAACAAAAGCACTTATCCATAAGAGGGTTTGTTGCTGCATTTGCTAATAAACAAATCGAAGTGGAAGATAAGTCAGCCTTATTTAATGTAAATACGCCTAAAGAGTGGCAAAAAGCTGTATTGATGGATAAAAAGCTAAAATAACATGGGCCGGTCGGACTTTAGGTAAGCGAGGTCAACGCTAAGAAAGCGTAATGGTGTTCGGCCTAGATACCGTCATTCCCGCGAAGGCGGGAACCTCATTTTAACGTAGTTAAATCAAGCAGTTAGAGGATGATTTAGGAGATTGCCGCCTTCGCGGCAATGACGATTATTCGCGGCAATGACGATTATTCTCGGCAATAACGGATTTGTTAAACTTAGCACTACTGCGGTTTTAAGTGGTCTGCCACTAAAAATGCCATTTCTAGCACTTGATCAGCATTTAAACGCGGGTCGCATTGCGTTTTGTACGCTTGAGCTAAATCGTCATCGCTTATCTTGTATGCCCCACCTGTGCACTCAGTTACATGCTGGCCAGTCATTTCTAAGTGGATACCGCCTGCGTGGGTGCCTTCTGATTTATGCGCTTCAAAGAACTGCTTAATTTCGCTCAAAATAGCATCAAAGTTACGTGTTTTATAACCGCTAGAGGCTTTAATCGTATTACCATGCATAGGGTCTGAACTCCACACGACATTGCGGCCTTCAGCTTTTACACGACGCAACAAACGAGGCAAGTTTTCGCCTAGCTTGTCTGCGCCCATGCGCGTAATTAACGTTAAACGGCCAGCTTCATTGTTAGGACTCAAAGCGTCTATTAGGCGTATTAATTCGTCTTCTTGCATAGTCGGGCCAATTTTTACGCCAATTGGATTGTTAATACCACTGAAAAACTCAACATGAGCATGGTCTAACTGACGTGTGCGTTCGCCAATCCATAACATATGAGCAGAGCAGTTATAGGGTTTACCCGTTAGCGTGTCTATGCGTGTAAGTGCTTGTTCGTAATTAAGCAGCAAAGCCTCATGTGAGGTAAACAAATTGGTTTCGTGCAAAGACGAGGTATTTTCGTTGTTGACACCTATTACATTCATAAAAGCAAGCGTATCTTCGATACGATTTGCCATATCTTGATAACGCTCTTTAAGCGGATTACTTTCTAAAAACGCCATGTTCCAGCGATTAACTTGATGTAAGTCGGCTAAGCCACCTTGGGCAAACGCACGTAGCAAATTTAAGGTTGCTGCACTGCGGTGATAAGCATCAAGTAAACGCTGCGGGTCGGGCTCGCGAGCAGCAGCAGTAAACTCAAAGTTGTTAATAATATCGCCACGATAGCTCGGCAAAGTTACGCCGTTAATTGTTTCAGTATCGGTTGAACGAGGCTTTGCATATTGGCCAGCCATACGGGCTACTTTTGTCACTGGGCATCGCCCTGCAAATGTCATAACAATCGCCATTTGCAAGATAACTTTAAAGGTATCTCTTATTTTAGGGGCATTAAACTCATCAAAGGACTCTGCGCAATCACCGCCTTGCAATAAAAACCCTTTACCCTGAGACACATCAGCAAGCTGCTTGTACAGTTGGCGTGTTTCTTCAGCAAATACTAAAGGAGGATAGCTTGCTAAACTCGCTTCTACCTCTTTAAGTTGGGCTTGATTTTGATATGTAGGTTGTTGCAGGATTGGCTTTTGACGCCAACTATCGATACTCCAATGACTCACTTGATGTCCTTTGTGATAGGTTGTTTTCGCTTCGACGCACTAACAATAAATGAGTGCTAGGTTCGAGGTTGTATTAGATGAATAGCTTTAAGAATATCATACTATTTAGGCTAAAGGAGCCTGATTTATTGCGCTGGTAATATATTTTTGAGATCGTTTTACTAAGCGCATATTTTGCATACTAGCTTCTTGTTCAATTTGCTTATCACCCAACTCATTTGACTGAAGTTCTAAGGCCACAAAACGGTGAGAATAAGCTTTTTCAAGTTGTTCTAGGCTCAGTGCTTCATTTACATCGCCTTTACTGAGTATCTCCCCACCTTTCATCAATATCGCTTTATCGGCATAGCTCATACTTAAATTGATATCGTGGCTGCTCAGTATTACGCAGTTTCCCTTATTAGAGAGTGAGCATAACAAATGCATAAGATTATATTGGTAATTAATATCAAGATGCTGACAAGGCTCGTCAAGCAAAATTGCAGCTTCGCCCTGCTCTATCGCGGGCCAAACTTGTAATAAACTGCGTGCTAAGTTAAAACGTTGCTGTTGCCCGCCAGAGAGCACTGAAAGAGGCTTGTGCAATAACCCACCTAATTGCAGACATGCCTCTAATGTATCTGGGAGTTCATTGTATTGAGTATAAAACGCAAGCAATTGGGCGAGCGGAATGTCAAAAGCTGAGGCATGGTCTTGTTGCAAAAAACAGCGATTAGCGGCTAACACAGGAAGCCCTAGGTTTTCCATAGCTTGTTTTTGATAATGTATTGAACCTTGCTCAAGTTCGAGCAAACCCGCTAAAACGCTCAAGAGGCTGGACTTTCCCGCGCCATTTGCGCCCAAAATATGACATTGCTGCCCAGCTTCTAGGCTAACACTGACATTCTTTATCCGTTCGCCTACGCTAGCGCCGCTAAGCTCAAACATTTTAATCAACCGATTCTTTTTGGCTGCTAGGCTTTATTATTTCAGACTCACTACCATTATCCGACTGAGCATTACCCGGTTGTGACTTATTTTTGTCACCCGCGCTTGCGCCGAGACTACTCGTTACAACAGGTTCAGCATTAGCAGAGCCTGCTTTTACTTTGGCAACATATTCGTCTAACTTACTCTTGGACTCATTGCCAAACAATATTTCACATGCTTCTACAATGCCTTTGGTATCGATAATGTCTGTTTTACGCAGTACCATTTCAATTTTTGAACGACGACGTAAAAAGTCCTCTAATTTCGTAATCATCTCTCGACGCGCGGCATAATGTACTTCGGCTCGCAAATACTCTGCATTTTCGAGCAGTTGTTCGGCTTGGCTTGGGTCACGCTGAATTTCATCCAAAATTTGTAAAGCATGAATGTCGTAGCGGCGCCACAAACGTGTCGTTAATTTCTCGGAAGAATATGCCGGTGTCATGGCGTCTAAATTAATTAATTTAGCGCGATATTCAAATTCAGCTTTTATTCTGTCGTCCGACTCGCCATACCAAATAGCATCTTCAAACGGTAAGTCGATACCTAACGACTTGATGATTTGACTAATTTCTTCACCCACATTAATACAGTCGGTTAATTTGCCGCCAAAAATGCTCAAATATTGGTCTTGTTTATTTACATCAATCGCATGTTTACGAGACAAAGCAACCCAATCAGCATTGCCATCCTGCCCTTTAACGGCGAGGGGTCTCACTCCGCAGCGCTCTGATATTATATCGTCTCGCGTTAATTTTGGCGTAATGTCGAGTAAGGCATTTACGTTATCTAAAATAAAATCACGGTCGTCTTCAGTGACAAAGGTGTCGGGGTTTTCGACTTTATCGTCGGTGGTACCGATGCATGTTTTTTGTCCCATTGGGATGACAAAAAACAAACGCCCGTCGGAGGCAAAAAAGGCGAGAACTTTGTCTACTTTAGTCAGCTTATTAACAATGAGGTGCACGCCTTTAGAAAAAAGGTGTTGGTGCTCTGTAGTTTGGTCATTTGCCTCGTTGTAGGTGTCTACTTTAGGCCCACAAGCATTAATAATAGCTTTAGAGCGAATACTCAGTGTCTCGCCGTTAAGCTCGTTTTTAGCCTCTGTGACCCATTGCCCGTTTGATCTTTTGCTGTCCGTTGCACTTACATAATTTGCCACTACAGCGCCGTTGTCCATTGATGAGCGAATAAAATTAAACACAAAACGGGCATCGTTATCATGTAAAAACGCGTCTGAATATTCAAAGCCACCTTGTGCGTTACTAACGTCGATAACAGGTTCGAGTTGTTTTATTTCTTTTGAGCTTAAAAATTTGGGCATTTGCGTAAAAAAGCGCCCCATTAACCAGTAGGTCAATGTGCCCATATAAACAAACCAAGCCGGAAAACGAAAACCTTTTTGCAAGGTGGTCAAAAACCTGATTTCTTGCACAGTTGAAGGGTAACTGCGCATTAAATGGTTACGACTTTTACACAGCTTATTCACTAAAAAATACTCGTGATTTTCTAAATACTTAATGCCGCCCCAAGCCAAATTAGACGAATTGGAAGATGTTTGCCCAGCAAAGTCGCCTTTGTCAATTAACGCCACTTTAAGACCTTTACGCGCCAGTGCCGCGGCAGATACCGCACCGTTTATTCCAGCACCGAGTATCAGCACATCAAATTCTTGGTCGTCGAGTTTGTTAATGTTTGTTTCGCGCAGTAGCATGCAAATTTTCCATTGACTTAATTTATATGATAAATAGTATATTAACCAAATTAGTTAAAAAATGCCAAGTTTTAAGACAAGACGAAAGCCGTTTGTTGTCATCATGTGTTGTTTAAAATTAACACTTGGTTATTTTTAATGCATTTTATCAAGTAAGTATTAATATTTGTGACTTAAATTCACTTAAACAAAACCTTAAATAACTCTGTAAGTATTACTTAAACACAAGGTTATTTTAAGCCTTGCGATACGAGGCAAAAAGCTGGCAAACTGACCAATACAATAATAAAACGGGATTAAGCATGAGTAAAATAGGCATTTTATCTATCGACCAAGGAACAACTTCCAGCCGTGCTATCGTATTTGCACCTAATGGCAGTCAAATAAGTAATTCACAAAAAGAATTTACACAACACTACCCTGCAAACGGATGGGTAGAGCACGACCCAGAAGAGATCTGGTCGAGCACGCTAGATGTCTGTAAAACTGCTATAAAAGAGTCCCAAAATAAAGATATTGAAATTGCTTGTATTGGCATTACTAACCAACGCGAAACAACCTTAGTATGGAACAGAGAGACCGGTAAAGCCATCTACCCTGCCATCGTATGGCAAGACCGACGCACTGCCCAGTTTTGTGACAGCATTCGAGACCAACAAGAAGAAGTAAGAGCCAAGACAGGATTGCTATTGGACCCTTACTTTTCTGCTAGCAAAATTAAATGGATACTCGATGAAGTTGAAGGTGCTCGACACCTAGCGAGCAAAGGTAAACTTGCATTCGGCACCGTAGACAGCTTTCTTATATGGCGTTTAACTCAAGGTAAGTCTCACGTAACCGACGCCACTAATGCAAGCAGAACGAACTTGTTTAACATCCATACTCAAGACTGGGACGACGACCTGCTCTCACTTTTTAATATACCGCGTAGTATGCTGCCTAAGGTACTTGATTGCGCCGATAATTTTGGCACCAGCGAAGCCTCTGTGCTGGGTCAAGCCATTCCCATAACTGGCGTTGCAGGCGATCAGCAAGCTGCATTGGTGGGTCAATCGTGTTTTGAAGCCGGTGACCTAAAAAGCACGTATGGCACTGGCTGTTTTGCGCTTTTAAATACGGGTGAACAAGCGGTTTTATCCAACCATAAGTTGCTTACCACTGTAGCGTATCGACTAAAGGGTGTCAGCACCTATGCCTTAGAAGGCGCTATTTTCACGGCAGGCGCAAACATTCAATGGTTAAGAGATGGCATTGGTGTGCTACAACATGCAAAACAAAGCCAAGTGCTAGCCGAGTCATTAGACTATGACCACGGCGTATTTTTAGTGCCAGGCTTTGCCGGATTAGGCGCACCGCATTGGAACCCCAATGCACGCGCCAGTTTATTTGGCATGACGCGCGGTACAGGCCCGGCGCATTTTGCCCGCGCAGCGCTTGAAGCAGTCTGTTATCAAACCCACGAGTTACTCAGTGCAATGAAAGCCGATGGCATGCCTTCAAGTAAGGTATGGGTAGATGGTGGTATGGTGGCAAACGATTGGCTATGTCAGTTTTTAGCCGACATTTTACAAATAGAAGTACAGCGCCCTAAAATCATGGAATCGACAGCCCTAGGTGCTGCTTATTTAGCTGGTTTGCATCAAGGTATTTATGCAAATTTAGACGACATTCGGGTCCAAAAAGAAGTCGACCGAACATTTTCTCCGGAACTAGGCGAGCAAATACGTCAGCGCTTATTGAAAAAATGGACAACGGCAGTAGAGGCTACCCTAGCATTCGCTAAATAACTTGGTCTTAAAACAAGTGCGGCTTAAAACAGACGCGGCTTATAAAAGCCGCTACGCTTTGTGTTTATTAAGCAATACATAAATAAAGAAAGGCGCACCAATACTAGCAGTTAGCATAGACAACGGCACAGATGTGCTAAACAAGTACTCGTTAATAAGCGCACAAAATAAAATAACAGATGCGCCTAGTAAGCCCGAACATAAAAACACAGTATTATTGTCGTAGCCATGAAGGGTGCGTATAGCGTGGGGCACCAGCAATCCCAAAAAAGCAATAGAACCCGCTATAGACACACTCACGCCGACCAAGAGCGCCACCAACAAAAAGACTCTTGTTTGTAACTTTCCCGCATCAACACCGGCAATTTTGGCTGTATCGCTCCCCAAATAGAGATAGTTTAATGGTTTAGCCATCGCAATTAGCGCAATCAGCCCAAGCAATATAATAGTGCCTGCAATTGCCAAACTTCCATAGTTGGTATAGTGAAGGCTGCCCATTAACCAAAATGTTAAGCTTTGCAAGGCATTTGGCGGTGCAATAAGATACAACCAAGCAATAATGCCGCTAAATGCGGTAGACACCGCAATGCCCGCCAAAATGAAACTACTAATAGACTGCCCAAGCTTTTTCGCTAAGGCAAAAATAAGCAAGCCGCTTAAGCTCGCGCCAACAAAGCACAACAGCGGCATGTAATATATCGAATAGCTAAACAGCCAAGGCTGTGCGGCAATGCCGCCACTGCCAAACACAAACAAAAAAATCGCAGCCATTAAACTCGCGCCGCTCGAAACACCAATAATGCCAGGGTCTGCCAGAGGGTTGTTTAAATTGACCTGCAACGCTGCCGACGCCATCGAAACACCCGCACCAACAACAATAGCGGTAATCGCTACCGGTATTTTAAGCGTGATTAATATATGAACCTCAATATCAAAATCGCCTATCCACAAGGCTGGAAGCAGGTAGACAACGAGTAAGACGAGCAAAAGCGCTGCATAAGGAAAAAACTGTTTAGAAGCCGATTTCACCTAAATTATAAAGCTTTAACTTTTTGAGAGAGCTTAAGCAACAAACCGTCACTCGCTTTTTCAATTAAATCAAATACCAGCTCAAAGGCTTTACCTCCGCCGTAATAAGGGTCAGGCACCTCATCAAATTGGCTCTCGGTATAATCCATTAATAAACTAATTTTGTGGTGTAAATCTTCGGGGCATTTACGTTTTAGGTCAGATACATTGGCTTTATCCATACCAATGATGAAGTCGAAATCGTTGAAGTCGCTTTCGGCTATTTTTCGGCACTTCAAGCGTGATAAATCGTAGCCGCGGTTATTGGCAACCGCTTGAGAGCGTTTATCAGGAGGCGCATTTTTGTGATATCCGCCGGTACCAGCAGAGTCTACTTTTACTTCAAATCCATGTTGCATGGCCTTTCTTTTGAACACGCCCTCAGCAGTAGGCGACCGACAAATATTGCCTAAGCATACAAAAAGTACAGATGGTGTTTCTGAGCTCACAGTTTCAATTCCATTTAATTGCGCAAAAAGTCGGCAGATTATACAAGAGAATATTCAAACTTGCATCATTGGAATAGAGTTAATTTCTTTTGTAAGAGGCTTTCTTATATCACGTTTTTGAGTCGTGATGTGAGCTGCGCATATCTTGCTCTCGTTTTACCAAAACAAAGGTTAAAAACATCTTTGTGGGTAGTGACATAATCATACCAACTGCCACACAACATGCACTAATTACCATACCGCTTACGCCCATTTCTTCTATTGTGGTGCTATACATATGAAAATATACACCCAACAATATCAAAGAAATACCTGTTCCCATTATTATTTTTAATAAGCGAATCAAGGCTTTGTCACTCATTGGTTGACTCATCATTTATTCCTCATGCTCGTGCAAAAAACCACACGAAAGCTTAGATAAAATCGTTCACAAACAGTCTACTAATTGAGTATACTCTCGTGCGTTTTATGAAGGTTTGATTTATGTCATTTAAAATCAAACCCACCACTTAATTTTGGCGATAAATGCAAGGATAAAAAATGAATGTGCTAATGATTAGTAGTTCTCGGTGTGAAGGCTCAGATTACCTGGCTTATTCAAAGCAATGGCTGCTTGAGCATATTGGCGATGCAACGGAGATTCTTTTTATACCTTATGCAGGCGTTACCGTTAGTTGGGATGCATACACGCAGATGGTGCAAGAAGCCCTACCCAACATTAAGATTACAGGCATTCATCAATCCGAAAACTCGGTGTACGCAGTCAATCATGCCCAAGCCATTTTAGTCGGTGGCGGCAACACCTTTCAGTTACTTGATACGCTTTATAAACAGGCGCTTATTGAACCAATTAAAACCAGAGTAAGTGGTGGCATGCCTTATATTGGCTGGAGTGCAGGCGCAAACATTTGTGGTCTAAGTATAAAAACGACAAACGACATGCCCATTATTCAACCGCCTAGTTTTGCCAGTTTTGGCTTTGTCAATGCGCAGCTAAACCCACATTACACCGACGTGGTCGCTACTAATTTTCATGGTGAAACGCGCGACCAGCGTATAAAAGAGTTTTGTATGATAAACCCTACTACGCCAGTAATTGGTATCAGGGAGGGCTCTGCACTCCTGCTGCGAGATAACAAATTGAGCTTATTGGGTAACTTACCCGCAAATGTTTTTGAAAGTCACAATAAACAGTCAGTTAAAAGCGGTAGCGATTTAAGCGAATACCTCTAAAAACGATTCGGTCACCTCGATTTGCTCAAATGGGGATTGCTGATAAGGTATCTCGGCAAGCAACGGGCAATTAAGGTGCTTTTGTAGCGTCGCAATATTTTCTTTATAAAATGGCATGTTAGAAGAAAGCTGGTTTGCTACCCATCCCACGCATTCTAAGCCGTCATGTAAAATAGACTGGTAGGTGAGTATTGCGTGGTTTAAACACCCTAGTTTCATTCCTACTACTAAAATGACTTTCATCTGATTTTGTAATGCGTAGTCAGAGTAGTAATGACCGTTATTATCAAGCGGTAAGCGCCAGCCGCCAGCGCCTTCAATCAACAAATTGCTTGGTTTTAGCTCTCGAACTTTGTCTAGGTGATTTTGCAAGTCGTGCAAGTTAATCTCTACACCATGCTTGTTAGCGGCAATATGCGGGGCAATAGGCTCAACAAATGCGATGGGGTTAATCGCCTGATAGTCGGTTTGTATTCCACTGGCCGCTTGCAATACAAGCGCGTCTTCGTTACGAAGCCCGTCCTTTGTTATTTCGCAACCAGCAGAAATAGGCTTGATACCTAAAGTACTCTTATTGAATTTGTTTACCCTTTGTAAAAGCAATTTAGTCGCAACCGTTTTGCCTACGTCGGTATCTGTGCCGGTAATAAAAAAGGTATTCATTGAATTACTCGCTATTGTTATTTTTAATATTCAAAAATAGCACCACGTACTCCAAACTAAACACAAGCGGATTGAAACTAGGTTTAATTGAAGTCTTAGCACTAACATCAACCAAGGCCTCAGCTTTATCTGCACTATTCAGGTCAACTGTCTTTTGAGAGGTCAGAATATCCGTTAATACGTTCAATTCATTTTTGCTGACATTCATTGTTGGCTGCGTCACACCTGCATTGTTGTTAGGTTTGTATTGCTTAGTGCCTGCACCTACTTTTTTAATCGACCTGAGCATATCGATAACGCTCGGATGTTGCGTATAAAATGTTTTTAATTCATGCTCGATTGACCAACTATGCACATTCGCGGTTTCGAGCCAGTCGCTAACGCTATAAAAACGGTTAAGTCTGCTCTGAATGCCAATCTGTTGATAGGCGTCATGCAATGAAGCAAATGACTTATCAATTAAAATTGCTAAGGTCCCCTGCCCCATTGGCATCAGCACGCGATTAAGCTCGCTCATTACTTTTTCAGGCGACATACACCATTGCAGCGCCATTGACGAAAACACAGTGTTAATGCTGTTTGTTGCGATAGGCAGTTGTTCGGCATCTGCATTTAGAAAGCTTGCTGACTGCTGTTTTTGCGCTAGTCGTTTTTGCGCAAAGGATGTTGCGTGTGACTTTACAAGCGACTGGCGCAGCATGTTATGTGATACATCAATACCAATTGTCGTATTGGCAAACTGCCCCAACTGATGTAAATAATTACTCGTACCACAGCCCAAATCAAGTAAAACACTGTTACTGCTTGGTTTATCAAACTTTGAGGACAATATACTCAGTGCATATTCAGCAATTTGTTTTTGCACAACAGCATGCTTGTCGTATTCATGCGCATGCTTGTTAAAACGTGACGAAAGCGCAGCTTTTAGCGCAGGCGCTATTGTTTTTTGCTGATCAAAATGTGTTGTTTGCATGCTCATTGCTTTAGCTGTGTTTGCATATAGGGTGATTGCATACAGATCATGTCGTGAACCTTCATAACTTTCTCATATCATTTTTGGAGTCTGTATTTGCTTGACCACTAGCCTCAATTTGCTCATAAGCTATACATAGAGAGTCGACTAAAGCGCAAACATCTTGCTCAGTGTGAATGGCAGACAAGGTTATCCTGATTCGATCTGAGTTCACCGGCACCGTTGGCGTCCTGATGGCAGGCACCCAAATACCGAGTTCTGCAAGCTTCTCGCTCATTTGTACTGCGTGAGTTGGACTACCAAGAATAATAGGTTGAATAGCACTGTTTGAGGCGAGTAAAGGCAACCCTTTTGCTGTAATTAATCGTTTAAATAAAGCAATGTTAGTGTGCAGCTTTTCACGCTCTTGCCCTTGTGCAACCAAAGCAATAGATGCGCGAGTTGCACGAGCTTGAGCCGCACTAAACGCTGTGCTGTAAACGTAGTGTTTGCTGAAGTTAAGTAAATATTCTATCAAGCTGTAGCTGCCTGCTATAAACGCACCGCTCGTGCCTAATGCTTTACCAAAAGTGCCAAGCACAATGTCGACTTTATTTGGGTCAACTCCCTTATTATCAGTGTCACTCGGACGATCTACACTGCCAAAACCTCGTTCTCCGATTACACCAATGGCGTGAGCATCGTCTACCATTAACCACGGTTTGATGGCTTGATTTTTAATCAGTTGTTGTAGGCCAGCAATGTCACCGCAATCACCATCCATACTAAAAACACCTTCTGTGGCCACCAAGGTGTCGCCGTTCGAATTTTCGATAAGCCTTTGCGCATGGGAAATATCGTTATGTAAGAAACGTTGAAACGGCGCTTGGGTTTCCAGCGCACCTTGAATAAAGGATGCGTGCATATATTTGTCACAAATTAGGCGCGTCGCACTTGTGTCTGCGCTTCCCTTTGTTGGTTTTGTAGGCTTTTTGTTACCGGCCAACGCATGGCAAATCGCTTGGTTAGCAGCAAAGCCGCTACTAAATAAAATAGCGGCGGGCTTATTAAGCACTTCACACAAATCATTTTCGAGCGCTTCGTGCTCGATGCTATAACCGGTTACAACTGAAGATGCGCCGCTACCACCGCCATGTATTGCTAAACCTTCAACGTAGGTTTGCAAAACTTGTTCGTGCTGGCTTAAGCCCAAGTAATCATTACTAGCGAAGTTAATATAGTGCTTGCCCGCTATATCAATCATGCCTTGTTTGTTGCTCGAGACCGCCTTACGCGCGCGCAATAAACCTGCTTTATCGCGTTTGTTTAGCGCATCTTGTATAAATTCAAAGCTCATTAGTCAGCATGCGCGCGGGTCATCGAGCCTTTTGTCGCGTCAACAAAGAGTTCGTTAGTCGCGCCAGCCGCTTGCTGCTCTATTTCTTCACTGAGTGCTGCTTCGTATGCTTCATCCGAGTATTCACGTGTTTTCTCTGAATTTATGCCGAGCTTTTTAAACAATTGCACATCTTCGTGAGTCTCAGGGTTAGAGGTGGTTAATAGCTTACAGCCATAAAAAATAGAATTGGCACCCGCTAAAAAGCAAAGCGCCTGGATTTGTTCGTTCATCGACTCCCGGCCTGCAGATAAACGCACATATGACTTAGGCATGAGTATGCGAGCAATCGCAATAGTACGAATAAATTCGAAGGGCTCAAGGTCATCCACACTATCAAGCGGGGTTCCTTTGACTTTAACCAACATATTAATGGGCACACTTTCGGGGTGCTGCGGCAAGTTGGCTAATTGCATCAGCAAACCCGAACGATCATCTGCGCTCTCGCCCATTCCCACTATGCCACCAGAGCATACGTGCATACCAGCTGAGCGCACGTTATCAAGTGTATCAAGGCGGTCTTGGTATGTTCTGGTAGTAATAATATCGCCATAATATTCAGGCGAGGTATCAAGATTATGGTTGTAGTAATCCAAGCCAGCTTGCTTAAGCGCCAATGCTTGATCGCGCGACAACATACCAAGGGTCATACAGGTTTCTAGACCTAGCTTTTTCACTTCTTTGACCATATCAGTGACATATGGCATGTCCCGATCTTTTGGGTTTCGCCATGCTGCGCCCATACAAAAACGGGTAGAGCCTGCTGCTTTGGCTTCTTTTGCTCTCTCAATCACTTTAGCGATTTCGAGTAAGCGTTCTTTTTCAAGCCCGGTGTCGTAGCGCGCGCTCTGAGGACAATATTTGCAGTCTTCTGGGCATGCGCCGGTTTTTATCGACAAGAGCGTGCTAACTTGTACTTGGTTTGGGTCAAAATGTTCACGATGAATACTTTGGGCTTTAAACATTAGGTCGTTAAAAGGTAAGTCAAAAAGCGCATTTATTTCTGCTAACTGCCAATCGTGACGAATATTCGCTGGCGCGGCATGAGCGGCTTTAGCGTTTGCATTCGTGCTTTTTGAACCTTGTTTTGCTTGGTCTTGACTAGGTGATAGAGGGCTTGCTGTTGTCATTATTATGCTCTTATAAAATAGGGCGATTAACACGATGCGCACGCTAAAAAGCTTTACTCGTGTTAGCTTTGTGACTAGTCTATGAGCCCGCAAATATTTGTCAATGTAAATAATTAAATAAACTGCACTACTGGTTATTTATTGAGCTATACAATCATAATAGCCATCTTTAATTTTAGCTACCAGCAGTTAACATAACTTGAGAATCGCTTTGGATAACATAGAATTTGATAAACGCCACATATGGCACCCTTATACCTCAGCACAAAACCCGCTGCCCTGCTATGAAGTTGTGTATGCCAAGGGCAGCAAAATTCACCTAGCAGGTGGTGAGCAAGTCGTTGACGGTATGTCGTCGTGGTGGGCGGCTATTCATGGTTATAATCATCCGGTTTTAAATGAAGCCGCAAAGCAACAAATCGACCAATTCTCTCACGTTATGTTTGGCGGGCTGACTCATCAGCCCGCTATCGATTTATGCAAAAAGCTCATCAATATCACGCCGAATGGTTTAGAGCGTGTCTTTTTAGCAGATTCTGGCTCTGTATCGGTAGAAGTTGCGATTAAAATGGCGATTCAATACTGGGCATGTCAAGGACGCCTTGAGAAAAACAAACTGCTCGCGCCGCGCAACGGCTACCATGGCGATACCTTTGCAGCAATGGCGGTTTGTGATCCCATTAACGGCATGCACTCTTTATTCAAAAATACGCTAATAGAACATCATTTTGCGCCCGCCCCGCAAACCCGATTTGGTCAAGCTTGGAACATCGATGACATCGAGCCCATGCGCGATATTTTAGAACAACACCATCATAATATTGCCGCATTAATACTCGAGCCTGTTGTTCAAGGGGCCGGCGGTATGCGCCTCTATCACCCAGAATACCTAAAAGAATGCAGACAACTTTGCGATCAATATGACGTTTTATTGATATGCGACGAAATCGCTACAGGCTTCGGGCGCACCGGCAAACTATTTGCCTGCGACCATGTAGATGTTACGCCCGACATAATGTGTTTGGGTAAAGCAATCACAGGCGGTTACATGACATTAGCAGCGACTCTGTGCACCGAGCAAGTTGCACAAGGTGTTTGCGAAGGTCAACCCGGTGTATTCATGCATGGCCCGACATTTATGGGAAACCCCTTGGCGTGTTCAGTCGCAAACGCCAGCATCGACTTATTGCTAAACCAAGATTGGGCCAGCAAAGTTTCCAGTATTGAAACACAACTTAAGCAAGGGCTTTTGCCTTTGCTCAAGAACGAAGCCGTTGCCGACGTTCGAGTTTTAGGTGCTATCGGCGTAGTAGAAATGAAGCAAGCGGTCAACGTTGCCGAAATACAAAAAGTGTTTATTCAAAATGGCGCTTGGATTCGCCCGTTTGGTAAGCTTATTTATTTGATGCCGCCCTTTGTTTGCTCGCAAGAGGATATCGCTGTTTTGAGTGAAGCAATTAAACAAGGCGTTTTGTCTGTTTCCAAAACGTAATCACCCTGCAATGTTGCAGGGCGATATATTTATGTTGTGTCGCAACTAAAACGCTAACTTGACGCTCTAAAATCAGCAGCAACCAAACCGTGTTTCTTCATTAATTTATGCATGTCAGTTCGGTTACGCCCGGCTAAATCAGAAGCGCGAGTTACGTTGCCCTCGGTTAACTGCAACAAACGACACAGGTACTCATATTCAAAGGTGTCCCTTGCTTCGGTAAGCGTTGGCCAATATTGATTTTCTTGGCTGAGTGCTTGTTCTACAAGGCTAGCAGGAATAATTTGCGAGTTAGTTAAAGCCACGCAGCGCTCAACCACGTTGACTAATTGTCGGACATTGCCTGGCCACTCTGTTTTAGTCATTAGGGTGATAGCTTCGTCCGCAAGTTTCAGCACATTAATACCGTGCTTTTCAGCACTTTGACGCAATAAATGATCAGCCAAAATAGGAATATCTTCAAAGCGTTCTTTTAATGGCGGAATTTCTAGATTCACCACGTTTAAACGATAAAACAAGTCTTCTCTAAACTCATTTACACGCATCGCTTCTTGCAAATTTTTGTGGGTGGCAGAAATGATGCGCACGTCTATATCGATGCTCTGACTCGAGCCAACTGGCCTAATGCAACGCTCTTGCAA
>CAZXTD010000002.1:0-70376 GCA_964643575.1 uncultured Glaciecola sp.
GAAAGTAGGTTTGATGTATTCACCTATCGAGGATGTTACATTCAGAGCGTCAATTTCTGAGGCTGTAAGAGCACCAAATATCGATGAAGCATTTCGCCCACAGTCTCCTGGTTTTGGCCGAGTGTCTGACCCTTGTGACGAAGATAATATTGATGACAATCCAAATCGACGCGCAAATTGTGCGGCCATTGGCACACCCACCAACTTTCAAGCTAACGACAATGTATCTGTCGGCACAATTACCGGTGGAAACCCCGACCTTGCGCCTGAAGATTCTGAGTCTTTTACTTATGGTGTCATCATTGAACCGAGTTTCGCAGATAACTTGGCGATTACAATTGACTACTATGATATTGAAATTAGCAACGCTATCGCTGCCGTTGCAGTGCAGCGTATAGTCGATAATTGCGTAGACTCAGCCAGTGGTCCAGATGCATCGTTTTGTAATTTAGTGCAAAGAGATACCACCACATTTGATGTAGCTACTGTGCAATCAACCTTTATTAATACGGCTAAACTGGCGACAAAAGGCATAGACTTTAATGTCGACTATTTGCACGACTTGGCGCAATACGATTGGGGCTTATCAGGTGATCTTGCGCTTCGCTTACAAGGGAATGTATTAGAGGAGTTAAATCGTTTTGATTTTCAAAACTTACCCGACGAAGTCAACGTTGAGCGCGGTGAACTAGGCGACCCTAAATTTTCGTTTATCTTAAATGCAAGTTATATCGCTGACAACTGGACTATTGGTTGGCGTGGCCGGTTTTTAGATAGCCAGGCTTTAATCTCCTTAGGTCCTGATGAAGATATTCCTGAAGACAGAAGCCCCGCTTTTACGGGGTCATATATGAGTCATGATGTGAATTTCTCTTACCAACTTTCGGACAATATTCTGCTAAACGGTGGTATCAGAAATATCGGTAATCGACTACCGCCTACTAATTTATTGGGCGACGGCGGCAACGGTAATATCTATGACTTTTTAGGTAGACGTGCCTTTGCAGGAATACGATTTAACTTTTAGCTCTTCCCTAGACGCGGAATGCGTGCTTACCCCGCCTCGGCGGGGTTTTTTCTTATTCAATAAAAAAATGCCACAGACTAAGAAATTATTTCTTGGAGCTTGTCTTTATTGCGTCTTGAAAGTACGACTTCCTCACCACTTTTGAGTTTAACAATGTAGTCGCCTTTTTGGGTAGGCCTAAGTTCAATAATCATCTCGTTACGCACAATAGTTGATTTGTGGATGCGTGAAAATAGCGACAAATCAAGCTTTTTTTCGATACTCGCAAGGGTCTCTCGCTGCACTAGAGTTTTACCGTCAATCAAATGAATCTCAATATAATTTCCGGCACCAGAGATATATTTAATATCTTCCTGGTCGATGATTTTTATTTTTCCCACCTCTTTAAGGACAAGTTTTTTGTTTTTATTTAGCAGGTTCGAAACGGTCTCTAATACGCGCTGTCGCTCTTGAATTTGCGCATTTTCATCTACGTATATACGCTTTTTTGCTTTCTCAAATGCCTGTTTAAAACGCTCGTCTTCTACAGGCTTTAAAACATAGTCAATCGCGTTTAAGGCAAAAGCCTCGATAGCATATTCGTCGTATGCAGTGACAAAGACAATAGAGCTTGTACTCGGGACAACTTGAGCCGCTTCCAAGCCTGTTTTGCCCGGCATTTGAATATCTAAAAATGCAATGTCAAAAATGCGCTCTTCCATCTTTTTAATCGCGTCAAAACCGTCACATGCAAACTCTATCGACGCGTTGGAATCTTGCTCTTTCACAAGTATTTCTAGTGTTTTTCGGGCGATTAGTTCGTCATCTGCTATTAGTACGCTAAGCATTAATCATCTCCTTATTTGGAATCGTGATATCGATGCAATAGCGCCCGTCGTTAAGCTCTTTACTTTCAAATTTATATTCATTCTTGTAATAGCTCTCGAGCCTTTGTTGGCAATTTATTAATCCTATACCAAAGCCATCATCAATGTTTGACTTACAAATGTCATTCTCCACACGTATATAGATACAATCGTCGTCACCCGAAACCACAATATTCACAATGTTTGCATTAGTGCTTAGCTGAGAGCCATGTTTGATGGCGTTCTCTACAATGGTGTGGATTAGCAAAAACGGGACGCTTGCTTGCAAAAAATTGTTATCTACATCTATATTTACGAGCAATTTTTCACCAAAGCGTAGCTCTTGAAACTTCACATATTTTTTAATAAAGATCATTTCGTTTTCAAGCGACGTTGTTGCAGAGGATTGTTCTTTGAGTACTATTCGCAGCATATAACTTAGCTCTGCAAGCGCATCAGTTGCTCCTTTCGCGTCGTTCATTCTTGTCAGGCCCGAAATCGTATTAAGCGCATTGAATAAAAAATGCGGATTAAGCTGCGAGCGCAATGACTCAAGCTGTGTTTGATAAAGCTTTGATTGTAATAATAGATTTTGCTTTTCTTTTTCTTGCATGGCATTGAAGTAGTACAGAGCGTACGAGGCGATAGTGACTAGTAGGTACAGTGTAATATCGTAAATCCAAGAGTTTTGTTTGAGGGTCACAACGACTGCGGGTATGTATTGAGTTTCGCCGCGGACTTCGCCCAAAATTAGCAAACTAATCGCGACACCCATGAGTAAAAAAAGCGTTAAAAAAATAGCCAAGCCAGCGAGGTGAAAAACAAGTGTTTTTATTACAGAAGGGGCGGATGCAAGTAGCTTGAGGTTGCCAAGCACAATAAAAGGGCTCAATAGGGCCCACAATAAATACCAGTATGAATAAAGCAGAAAGATGTCTATAAACGACATGGTTGGAGAAACATTGCTGCCTAAAAATGCTATGCCAGTTAAAAAACCAGTCCAAACTAGAAGGCTAATGCCGCCAATTTTTAAATATCGGATGCTAACTACTCGCTATCTCATAAAATTAAGGAGGATTGATTATGCAACGGAACACTTGCCAATTCCAATCGAGCTCAATAGCTGAAAATAATACTCTTATAATTTCAGATGCTTAGTATTTAGGTCTATTTTTGTTCGCTACAAATCAGTGCCTGTTGTGTATCTGAACCCTCCATTGACAACATCAATTGAGCCGTTTGTCCCATGGCTTGATTATTCCAACAAAACTTTTCTCACTACGTTGGGCGCTACTTGACTATCATTGCCAACAATTTCCGAGTCGTTGATGTATAAAATTTTTCCGTTTGCGGAAATATCGATGCCATTTGGTAGCGAAAACTCGGCAGATGCTTTATCGCCATTAGCGCGACCTTGTTTGCCGGTGCCAGCAATAACCTCGAGTTCGCCATTTAAGCTTAGGGAAAAAACCTGGTGTGTTGCTCCGCTAACAAAATAAAGCCTGCCGTTACCATAGGTGATATGGCCATTGCCGCCGTTTACCTTGGTTTTCCCTTTTGGCGCAGTAGCAAGTAAAGTCATGTTCCCTTTAGCATCTATTTTATAAATGTCACCATTTGCATATTGCGTTACGTAAAGATTGTCGTTTTCGTCAATCGCTAAACCCGCGGGGCATGCAAATTTGGGTGAGCTGACAAAAACCGTGACGCTATCTCCTGTTTTTTTCGCGATGCTATTGTTATTGCAATTGGCGACATACATCGTGCCTTTCGAATCAAATTCTATGCCTACTGGGCCATTAAGGTTCTTACCTTCAGCAAACACAGTTGCTTCACCTGCTTGGTTAATTTTGTATACCTTATTATCAACATAGCTTGATTGATAGAGCGCGCCAGATTTATCAAATTTATTACCACTGGCGCCCCGAATGCCTGTGGCAAAAGTACTGACTTCACCAACGTGGTTTATTTTGTACACATTAATGCCGTTGGGAAGCGTAGTTTGTTCGCCATAGTCAGCAACATATACATTACCATTGGGTCCAACCGATAAAGCGCCACTTGCCTGAAATGATTCGGTCATAGTAGAAACGGTATTACTGAGTGCACTTGACATTGCTATGCTTAATACGCCTAGCAGAGAGAGTTTTTTGAGCATTGTGAATTCCAAATTTTTTGCTATTTGGATTCAGTATATAAAGCCGCCTGTTTCTGCGTAATACACTTGGGAGGAAGCGCTGTGTTAATGGTACGAACACACCGTAAACTTTGCTAAAAGGGACGGTGTGCCGTCGTGATAATATCAGCTTAAGAGTTTGATAGTGCCTTATTACCAGATCCTAACGTATATTCTAACTTAATCTCCAAGTCTTTTGCTGTAATCGCTTTACCATTTACAAACTTAGGAGCATATCGCCATTTTGCTAGTGCTTTTAAGCTTTCTTTTTCAAACAACTTACCGTTGGATTCGATGATGCGAGTGTTTTCAACAAACCCAAAAGGTGAGAGGTCAAATTTCATGATGGTATAGCCCTCTTTACCATTTTTTGCATAGCGGGGAGGGTAATTGGGATTTACTCTGTACAATGGTATTGGGTCTACATCATTTTCCCAAGGTGTCATGCGGCCAATGGCAAGGCAGTGTTTAGTAGCCTCTTCCGACTCACCTTCTGACTCATACAAAGACACTAAGCGAGCATGCGCGGCGAGTGAGTAAGGATGAGTGACTTCGGTGTCTCGTTGCGAAATGTCGATTACCTTCGTAAAGTATTCTATGGCGTTATCTTTGCGCTTTCGAGCCTCTGCTAAGCGCGCATAGTTAAACTGTGCTCTCACTAATTGGTCGGTATTATCAGCCATTAGTCCAGCGCTACTTTCAACTAAAGTCTCGCCAATCGACATTAAGCCGCGCATCGACCGTGTGTACAGCCCTTTTTCTAGCAACAGATTAAACATCAGCAAATTTTGAAGAGTAGCATTTTTAGTAGGCGATTCTTGTTTAGAAAAGTCTTTCAGTAGAGAATACAAATCGTTTGATAGGCGAGTTTTGTCTTTAAATCCGATGGATATCGAAGGTGAACTCAAAATTTCCATGAGTAAATTAGCCATGGCTAGACTTTCATCTTTGTCACTCTTTTTATACAAACCGAGAGCTTCATCATACAAGGCTAAAGCTTTCTCTTGATTGCCAGCGTCACGGTAGTGGTTGGCTGCGGAAACGGTAAGATTTATTGTATTGTCGTGTGTTTCGCCATAAACACTCTTAGCGTGCTCGGCTAAAATTACGGCTTGTTTGCCGAGTGACTCAGCAGCTTCCCCCGACTTAACGCCGTCAGAATAAACCCCATAAAGCGACAAAAACTCTTCTTTATCTGCTAATACACTTGTGCTAACCGACATCATCGCGACTGCTGCGCTAATACAAGCCAATCGTGTTACTTTTTTGAAAAATTCTTCTTTCATAATCAATCCTTTGGTCTTTCAATATTGAGAGCTCGCCGTATAGCGGCACTGCTAAAGATACTATGATGTTACTAAAAGTAAATTTACAAATAAAGAAACTAGCAAAAATCAATTCAGTTTTTGCAACTATGTGACATCAATAAATCGCTAGTTCTCTTTGTATTAATGTGTCTATAATATGAACAACAAAGAATGAAAAAACCTGCCAAACTGGCGATTCAATAAGTGCTGGCGGGTTAAAAGTGCAATGTAAAGTGAGTAGTATCTTGTTTCACTATCAATTGCGGTGACCTTATTAGATGGAGTAATGTGTGGCGCTCGAATTATTTTCAGATGAATACAATTATGTACGTAATTTGCTTGTAAGCCCTGTTCTTGGCGTAAAACCACCGATGGATAAACACATTGATGCTGTAAAGAGTATTTTAGGCGTTGATGGTCCAGATGTGACCTACGCAGCAAAGCTAAAAGCATTGCATACAGCTTTAAAGCGAAAGACTTCAACTAAAATCCTAAAGTCTGCTGGTATTGATGAGAAGGCAACCGGAAGCATTAGTAACGAAGAATACTACAGGGCATTGGTTGTTAAGTTTTTGATGCATTTTCACTTGCTGAAAAAAAGGGGAGGTCAAAAAGTATGGCTGTTTTCGTCTCCTGACAGCTTTAACAACTTCCCATCTGACGAGCTATGGTCGTCTTTCTCAGACAAGCCTGGGTTAAAAGCTAAATTGGAAGCAAATAAAGAGCGCTTTAGTTCACTAGACAAGAAACATCTTGCAAATGCGACTCAAGTTGGGCTTTCGTGGACACTTAAAGCAAGTACGGTTTTATCTAAGGCAACTCAAAAGTCACAAACAAAAGCAAGAGATAAAGTAAAGCGTTGGTTCGCTGACGATACTACGACCGACATGCAGCTTGATATCGCCATTGGTAAATTGGCAAATGGATTTCAAAAAATCTCCAATACGCTAAACTCCAACCGACTAATTTATACCGACGTGGCTTCATTGCGCCAAGCTTCCTCAGGTGACGATTACAAATTCAGAATGTCTGAGGCATTCGTTTATGCAGGTCGTTATGAAAAATTACCGATTGTCTACATTGAAGAAAGTTTTTTTGCCAAAGGCGGCAATGTATTGAGCGGGCAGGCAAATTGGGCACGAATTGTAGTTCACGAGCTTACGCACTTAGACTGTTCCACTGAAGATAAACTTTATGGTTGGGCCGGCATAAAACCCGGTTTAAATATTAAGGCCTCTGAGTGTATAGTTAATGCAGATAGTTGGGCTTATTTTGCTGCCGACTGTGCTAACGCTCTTTCTAAAAGAGACATTGAACGGGCCATGAAGGGAATTTAAAGATACCTTCAAGGCCTACAAAAATATGTATGACTAAACTGCTTAGAGGAGCCGAATAACAGTGCCCCGTTTATTTTGTGCGATTATCGCCCTCATTACACTAAGTTGTTTGGGTTGTTCAGCGAACCCGGTAGCTTCAACAGAAAACCCGGTAGCTTCAACAGAAAAGGAAACTATAATGAGTGACACCAAACCTTCGGGATTGCCACCTGGTAAAACAACTTCGCAAGCCGCGCCTGCACCTATGGCGAGCCGCAAAGCGCCCCCTAAAATACAGCCAATTACATTGAATAATGTCAGGTATGAACAGATCATCAACGGTCAATTATTGGGTGAAGACCAGCGTACCGGATATCTCGGAGCATTCAGTATGGATAATAATGAGCTGCTGTGGAGCCTAAAGGTTTATCAAACAAATCTCATTGAGCATTTGGAAGCCGATGTACAGGATGTTTTTTTTACCTCAATGACACTCTCACCAGACAAGAAATACTTGAAAATTGATAATGAACGGAACGAAACGTTTTTTGTCGATTTAACAACAAAATCGGTGGGGGAAAGCGCGCCTAATAAGTAACGCCACTACCATTAAAACAGAGGCGAGATTTTACTTTTCTATCACCATTTGAGCAGTTCACCACTGCTGTGCACAAATATGCCCGTTGTGTCTAAAGTTAACTCTTCCATACGCGCAATTAGGCCCGCGGCTGATTCTTGCGGCGTAATAAGCCCGTTATTGTTAGTCATGTCTGTCTTAACGTAGCCGGGGTGTAATAGTGCAAGCGCTATTTGTTTAGGTGCAAGGTCGATGCTTAGGCATTTACCAATCATGTTGACAGCGGTTTTAGATACCCGGTAAGCGTAGTTGTTTGAGCTGCTGTTATCTTCTATAGAGCCCACGCGAGAACCTACTATGCCGACTTTGCTACCGGCTTTTAGCAAAGGCTCTAAGGTCATAATGGTGCGCAGTGGCGCTAAACTATTTACTTCAAAGTGCTCGCGCATATTGTCTAGGTCGATATTTGGGTATTGGTCAGATTGTAGAATGCCGGCGTTATGGATCAGAACATCTATATGGGTGCCGCTCAATTCTTTTTGCAGGCTATTAAGAGATTCGTCTTTGGTTACTTCAACGCTTTCAATTACCCTACAGCCGCTTGCCAACAAATCATTAGAAGCTTTGCGGCAGGTAGCTATTACCTTATGGCCTGCTTGCGCATACTGACGGCTAAGTTCAAGGCCAATACCTTTGTTGGCACCAATGATAAGTACATTCATATCGTTTAAATCCTAAAGCTAACGGTGTCCTTTAATACTAATATACCGAAAAATTAAAAGACACCGTTTGGCTCAAATCAAAGTGATGTTAATGTACCTCTTCAACTTTTTCCCATTCGCGCTCTAGCGACACCAAATAAGCGACCATGTCTCTTACTTGGTATTCGTCCATGAGTAGATTCATTGGTGGCATACCCGACACTGGGCGTTGCATGTCGGTTATGTCGGCCCGCGCGTACGATTTAATTTCATTTTCTTGAAGCTCTAGCCTAATAGAATCGTCGGTTTCACCTTGATATATACCGCTGATAGTTTCGCCGTTTTTCAAATTAATGACCATGGTGCCATAACCAGGTGCAATTGCGGCTTGCACATCAACAATCGATTGCAGTAAATACTCGCGGCTTCGTTCTTTACCAATATTGCTCAGCTCAGGGCCAACCGCGCCGCCTTGCCAGTTAACAATATGACAGCGCATACACTCAGTTGCTCCGCCGCCTGCAAAAATTTGCTGACCTTTGAGCGCGTCACCACCGTGTAGGCTTGGTGCCCATTGTGTCATCACATCGGCATTGGCTTTATACTGTTCATATTCAGCAAGTGCTGCTTTTACACTTGCATTGTCTCGTGATTGAGCCAAAGCCAATAGCTCAAGTGTCGCACCATTTGCTTGCTTCGTAGTATTGAGTTGCTCAAGTTTAGCTAAAGTAATCTGGTCGATGTTATCAGCTTGACTCGATGCCAACACCTTATATGCAACTTGTTTATCTTTGATTGTTTCGCTTGCGATAAAGCTTTGCGCTTTTTCAAACCCTAAGCTTTCGTTTAATGCAAACAAGTGTTTGAGGGCTTCGCCACGCACTTTCACATCTTTGTCTGAGGTAAGTGTGCTAAGTACATCTTCAATGCCATCTAAACGTCTGTCCATAAGGTAAGTGAGTGCTTGAAGCCTGACCGCTGCGTCGTTGCTTTGATTATTTACTGCCACCATTAATACGTCGCTAGAAATATCGATATTGTTCGCCTGAGCTAAACGAATGCTTTGCACAAGCGCATCGCCTTGTACTTTCGCTAACACCTCAGGCAGCATGGTTTGTACCATGGTAGTGATATTATCGCGCGTGCCTTGATTCGCGTTTGTGGGTAAGCCGGTAGTTGAGTCTATTGGATTAACATTATCCCACGCTTCTATTGCTGATAATGCCTCGCTGGCTAATCTTATTGGTAAGCCATCACTTGCTGCAAAGTTCAGTAAACGCAATGCATCTGCGTTTTGACCTTGGGCATAATTTGCATTGATCACGCGGTGATATTCCCACTGCCCCACTCTGTCTTGAGGATAGCTCGAAGCGGGCAAACCTGTGCGACTGGCAAGTAATTCAGCTAGTTCGTCGCGTGCACCTATAATCGACATATCGTTGATTGCGGTAATCGCCTCATCTACAAGGTGCGCTGACCTATCTTGTAGGAAATACGCAATGTCTTCGTCTAGAGCGCGCCGAGCAGTCAGGAGCACTGCCATACGTACATGCTCTGAATCATGGTCTTTATACTGCCACCAAGTATCTTTGCTCATGCCGCTTAACGCCATCACCAAACCGTGTCGTAAAAACAAGTCAGTATCACCATTAGCCGCCAAAGCTGCAATAACGGTTTCTGCACTCTCATCTATATTGCTGCCGTTATTCGCGATCCGGTGTAAGCCAATACCTGCATACATCGCCACTCGCGGGTGTTCGTCGTTTATTAAACCAATGAGTTGTTTGGTACTTGGGGTATGCTTGTGATCACCTAACGCACGAGTAGCCTGAATACGCACCTGAGGGTTAGCATCTGAAGCCAGCACGCTTAGTTCACTTAACATCTCTTGGTTGTTATTCGCATAATATGCCATTTGGCTGATACCCCAAACACCATGTAAGCGTTGGATTTCCCCTACGGTTTCATCTTGCGAAAATTGCTTAAATATTGCAAAACCCTCATCACCTTTTTTCGCTAATTCAAACTGCGCACGCTGGCGAACGCGTTGATTAACGTGTTTCATCATGTCGCTAAGCTGTGTGTTAGTGTAGGTAGAAAAGTCAGAAGTCAGTAATTTTTCGACTTCGGCAACTGTGTCTGTTTTCTGATACTCAGGATGCGCTAAACGATACACGGTACCTTGGTCTTCCGGTTGCCAACCACCATAGTTATACTCAGATATATACATTGCGCCATCGGGGCCAAATTCTAAATCGACCGCATTAAAACCTTGTAAGAACATCTCATTGCTGTCCATAACAAAGCCCGCGCCTTGTTCATCTACCGTAAAAGTTGATATGTAGCTCTGTGCCGGTGAGCCTAGGTAATGAATAACAAAAAAGGTATCTTGCAAGCTTTTGCCAAAACTGGTGCCAGGGTTATAGACTAAGCCTGAAGGACCGCCGTTAAGTTTGCCGATTGCGGGCAGCATAAAGGCAGGTTGTTTGTCGTTGCGAGGCACGTACATTTCTTGTGTCATCCACGCGTTAGGTATTTTGGTGTCGCCGGTGTATTCGTACGAACGTAGTTTTAAACGTTCGGTAAAGCTCATGATGCTTTGATGGCCTGCATGCCAGCCAGAGTCGCCGCCTTCAATTAAGTAGTTAACGCGTTCAGTGTCGCCGCCGTCACCGTCGTTGTCGGCGGTAAATAAGTTGCCGTAAGCGTCAAAAGCGAGTTCTTGTGGGTTACGCAGGCCAGTATAAAAATACTCTATGTTTGAACCATCAGGGTCTGAGCGGAATACTCCGCCTAAATTAGGCCCGTAAAAATGATTACCTTCTTTGGTTTTTACATTAAAACCACGGTCGCCAATGCTCCAATAGAGCTTACCATCGGGGCCCCAGGTTAATCCATGTAGGTCGTGCCCGTAAAAGCTAATGCGAATACCAAAGCCGTCTTGCAATGACACTTTAGAGTCTGCCGTGCCGTCGTTGTCGGTATCTTCGAGCATCCATAAGTTGGGAATGTTGGTGTAGTAGACTTTGCCATCGCGTTCAATTACGCCTGCGCCGATGCCATCAAGAATGCCGTTATAACCATCAGAAAACACCTGCGCTTTATCTGCGCGTTTGTCGCCGTCGGTGTCATGCAACAAGCGAATAAGATCGTCACCGGTTTGATAATAAGACATGGGGCGCTCATCGCTGTATTTTTCGTACATAGCGAGGCGATCGGCGTTTGAGGTAATGTAAATGTCTTCAACGGTTTTGTTTTCGTGGCCACGTATATCGTCAACGCCTCGGGTAAAACGTTCGGTTTCAACCATCAACATGCGCCCTTGAGAGTCGAAGGTAAAAAACGAGGGGTTCTGGGTTTGTGTTTCGTCTGCCCATAATGAAATCTCGAAGCCTTCAGGTAGCTTAAAATTATTCATTCTTAGCTGAGCGGCCTTTTCAATCTCTGCGAGAGATTTTTGTGGCTTGGTGTCTTGGGCTATTGCCTCATTGGTTTGTGTTGACGGGCTTGCTTCATCTTTACTGGCTTGGGTATCGGTGGGCAAAGGGTCCGAGCACGCCATTAAAATACTGCCCGTCAGAACAGTGAAAAGTGAAGCTTTTAATATTTTCATAAAATACGCTTTTAAGTTTTAGCAACCTATTTTTAAACAAATGGGCAGCAAATTTTTATTCAGAACTAAGGTGTTGCGCGAACAGTCCACCTTATAATTAAAGCTATTTGACATTGCTGCATTTAAGTTGAACTAGACGCAGCACTTCAACCTCACTCTAGGATAATTTCAATTGAGTCTGGCCCTTCAGCAAGCAAACTAAAGTCGATACTTTGAGATGTGTCGCTCGTAGTTACGGTAATGCTATAGTCACCGTAAAAGCCTCGTACCGAGACTTCACCACTGCCATTTGAGGTTTCGTCAAAACTACTCCACCAAGTATCATAAATCAAATTATGCCACGCTTGTTGGTTAGGCTTAGCGCGCCAATCTAAGTCGTACATTGCGGCACGAGGTCGCCAATGCGCGCCGGCCCAAAAGCCCCATTTTTGCACGCCAACCGTGGCTGGGTGGCTAAAGAAAATAGTAAGGAAGTCGCGTGTATAGTCGCTTTGCATCTCTTCGTCGCTGGTATCGACATCAAACTCGGTAGAGCGTATTGCAAGGTTGGGATATGACTGATGAAAGCGGTCAATAATCGTATAAATTAACTCAATAGACGTTGGCGTTTGGCTAAAGTGGCTCTGCACGCCAATACCGTGTAATGGCGCGTTATTATCAAGTAAATAAGCAATTGTGTTGAAATAGTGGTCTTGATGACTCACGTTTGTGCCGTTGGCTGAAATAATTGAATAGTCGTTAATATATAACTGCGCATTAGGGCTAAATTGCTCAGCTAAATCAAACCACCTAGGCATAACTTGGTCACCAAAAGCTTCCATTAAATAGAAGTTGTCGAAAGGTTCGTTTAGCACGTCCCACTCTTGCACTAAGCCCGTGGTTTTTTCGCTAATGTCTTGAATGTGGTTTTCGACTTCGGTTAATACTTGAGCGTCAGCGTTTTGGGGGGCATTTTCGGGCATGTACTGTTGTACAAACTCAGGCATATTTCGCTTTGATGGCCAAACCATGACATGACCCCGCGAATAAAGATTGTTGTCTGCTAAATACTGGAGGGCGTCTATGGTCTTCTGTTGCGCAAAGTCTTCACCCCAATCACCTGCCCACGCAGGCCATTTGAGACCATTTTCGATGCCGCTTTGATTAAAGTTTTCGAGCAGTTTTTCGCGATAAGTTATACTGTTGGCGTCGTTGCCAAGCAAATTGCGTACGGTAGCCACGGAGCCAAAATGATAAGCGTGCTTTTGCATTTCAATTGAGACCTGAGCATTACTTACCGCTTGGCCGCTGCTGTCTTTTATTGTGACTGTAAGGTCACCCTTGCGGTGCTGCTCAATACGCGCTTGTGCTTGGGCACGCCAAGAGGCATCTGCTTCTCTACCTTGATAAGTGGGGCGTGTAACAGGCAGCTCGTCCATGCTTTTAGTGTCTTTAAAATTAAATAGCTGGATATTGGTTAATTGCACTTTTTGTGGCCGACTACCCCCGCCAAATCCAAATTTAAGCGCAATTTGGTTAGCGTCAAAGCTGTCGCCCATTCTAAAAGGTAAAAAGTATTCTTCCCACTCTCCCGTGCTGCGTAAATCAAATTCTAAATATTTCGTAAACTGAGGAGCAGTGCTCTCCACAAAAGCGGTAACAAAGCCTGTGCCGGTTTCGTCTGTCGTCTCAAGCATTTTTATTTCAACGTAAAGTAGCATCAGATCATCTTGCGCTACAGCGTCAGTAATAGGCAATTGCACTTGCGCTTCATAAAAAACGCCGCTCGGATTAAGCACGTCTATTTCTAGGGCTTTGTCATTATTTGGATGGTCGATATCGACTTCGGTCACACTACCAATAGGTGCGTTATTATAGCTACCCTCAATTAGCACGAAATTTTGCGTGGGGTTAGCCGTTACTACAAGTGAGCCGCCACTTGGAATCGCTGAGTTTTTGGGTTCGGCTACAGGAGGTGGTGTAGGCGGCGCAGGAGGCGCAACAGGCGGCGGGTTGTTAGGCGGTGTATTCCCACCTCCACTACCACAAGACATAACAAAAAAGGCAAAACATGCAATAACAAACGCGTTTACTAAAGGTTTAAATACTACTTGTTTTAGGCTAGCGTGCTTACCCATCTTAATTGGCCGTTTGCATTGCACAATAATTTCTCGCATTAACACAAAATTTACACAAGAGTAACGTTTTTGCGCTTCAAACAGCTATAATTAAATCGGTGAGTACTATTATTTTTTCGGCGTTGTGCTGATTAAATGCTAGTCACCGTCTGGTCGAGACTCAATCACTTGCTTGCGCAGTTGAGAAGGCAAAATGCCAAACAGCGCTTTAAATTGTTTGCTGAAATAACTATGTTCAGAAAACCCACATTTGTAAGCAATTTCCATGATGGGTTGTTGGGTTTCGGTCAGCAGTCTGCGTGCGTTCTCAAGTCTAACTTCATTTAGAAATTGTTTGGGCGTTTTCGATAAATACTTTTTGAATCGACGTTCTAATGCGCTTACCGACAAAAACGCCAGTTTTGCCAAGTCGTCTATTTGGATATTAGTATGAAAGTTTTTGCGGATATATTCTACCGGTGCGCTTATTGCGCTTAATGTAGAGAGTTCTTGAGAGCTTCTTTCAAGGTGCTGAGAAAACCCGTAAGAGCCACTAATTTTGTTGTCTTTGTCAAACAATGGGCGCTTGGTTGTGTTGTACCAAGCAAAATTACCGCCGCGGTCAAAATTTAGTTCAATCCTATTGGTAACTAACTCACCATCCATTACTTTTTGGTCGTCCATAATAAACTGCTTGGCTAAATGAGGCGGCGAAAAATACTCGTCTGTTTTACCAATAATATTTTCTAGATGTTTTAAGCCATAGGTATCGAGGTAGGCTTGATTGGCATACATCACTTCGCTATTTCGATTTTTAATCCAAAACAGAGTGTCAGGGATCAAATCGACCATATGTACAATTTGGTCAATACCTATTTCGTCAAAAAAGTTTATCTCTATATCCGACAACTGTTTTTTCATTTATTTACTGCTTTTGTTATGAGGACTCTACTATATTAACGCCGAATATGTTGCATGCACAACCGAATTTGTATTAGCAATGTTGAGCAAAGCGGTTTACAGTTATAACAATTAATTTACAAGCCTTGTCGTTGTGTTGTGAAAGGGGTTACATTTTGGCATGATTGCGCAATCAATTTGCAATGGAAATGTAATCAAACATCCTAATTTAGGCTACATAACATATAAAAATAATCGAGAGTTTAAGTAGTGTAAGGCGACTCATTTTCGCCAATTGTTATCACGCTTTACATGACTTTAGTATCAATTGAGGAAATCAAACATGAAAGAAATTAAAGGCCCTGGCATCTTCTTGGCTCAGTTTGCGGGCGATGATGCGCCTTTTAATAGCCTAGATTCCATTTGTGAGTGGGCGTCTGGTCTTGGCTTTAAAGGTATTCAAATGCCATCGTGGGACAAGCGTTTATTCAACTTAGAGCTTGCCGCCGAAAGTGATACCTATTGCCAAGAGGTTACCGGCACTTTGGCTAAGTATGGTCTTGAGCTAACTGAGCTATCGACCCACCTACAAGGCCAGTTAGTGGCCTCTCACCCTGCTTACGACACTATGTTTGATGGTTTTGCAGACGAAGCGGTTAGAGGTAACGTTGAAGCGCGCACTGAGTGGGCGATTCAGCAAATGCATCATGCAGCAAAAGCGAGTGGGCGTTTTGGCTTAAAGTCTCATGCGAGCTTTTCAGGCGCATTGTTATGGCAAACATTTTATCCTTGGCCACAGCGTCCTGCCGGTTTAGTTGAAGCTGGTTTTAAAGAATTAGCCAAACGCTGGCGTCCCATTCTAGATTCGTTCGACGAAGCAGGCTGTGATGTTTGTTATGAGCTTCACCCAGGTGAAGACTTACACGATGGTATCACTTTTGAAATGTTCCTTGAACAGGTTGATAACCATCCTCGCGCCAATATTCTTTACGACCCAAGTCACTTTATCCTACAACAGCTCGATTACTTGGCCTTTATCGATATCTACAAAGACCGCATCAAAGCTTTCCACGTGAAAGATGCAGAATTTAGACCTTCAGGCAAAATGGGTGTATACGGCGGTTACCAGCCGTGGATAGACCGCCCTGGACGTTTCCGCTCATTAGGCGATGGTCAAATAGACTTTAAAGGAATATTCAGCAAATTAACTGCATACGATTTTGACGGATGGGCCGTAATGGAATGGGAATGCTGCATGAAGCACCCTGAAGACGGGGCTGCCGAGGGCGCTAAATTTATAAGCGACCATCTTATCCGTCCTACCGACAAAGCCTTTGACGACTTTGCAGGTTCGGGTGCTGACGACGAACTAAACCGCCGCATTTTGGGTTTATAACTTCACTAGGTTAATAATAAGGAAAAATAATAATGACCGCTAATACATTAACCGACGTGCAAAAATCTCGACTCTTTTTACTGAGTTGTATTGCACTGACTGTAACTGCAATGACCTTCGGCATACGTGCCGGTATTCTTAACCAACTAGGGACCGATTTTGGTCTGACTAACGCGCAGCTTGGCGCTGTAACAGCGATGGCGTTTTGGGGTTTCCCTATCGCAACCATTTTTGGTGGTTTGTTGTATAACGCTATTGGTGCCAGAACGCTTATTTGGCTTGCATGTATTTGCCATATTTTAGGTCTTGTACTGACCATTACTGCAGGTAGCTACTGGGGCTTAATGATTTCATCATTGCTTGTAGGATTTGCAAATGGTTCAGTTGAAGCGGGTTGTAACCCCGTAATATCTGAGTGTTATGACAAAAATAAAACCACGATGCTTAACAAGTTCCATGTTTGGTTCCCGGGCGGGATCGTGATTGGTGCGCTAATTTCTTATGCGATGTCGAATGCAGGTATTGGTTGGCAGTGGCAAATCGCAGTTATGTTAGTTCCTACTGCTGTGTATGGTTTCATGTTACTGGGTGCTGTTTTTCCAAAACACGATGCAGAAATTGTATCAACCTCAGTTAACTTTAAGTCAATGTTTACGCCTGTCTTTTTATTCTTGGCCGTTTGCATGACCTTAACAGCTCAAACCGAGTTAGGTACAACACAATGGGCTGACAAAATTTTAGCCGGTAGTGGTGTTCACCCAATGGCAACCTTGGCCATTATCTTTACCATTATGGCTCTTGGTCGTTACTTTGCAGGCCCGTTGGTGCATAAGTTTAATCCAACAGGCGTACTACTTTATTCTGCGGTTGTTTCATCAATTGGCTTATTTATGTTGTCACAGTTTAGTGGGCCCTTGGCCGTTGTTGCTGCCATTGTATTTGCGCTTGGCGTAACCTACTTCTGGCCAACTATGATTGGCTGTGTTGCAGAGTATTTGCCGAAAACAGGAGCCTTAGGAATGTCTATTGTAGGCGGAGCGGGTATGGCATCGGTTGCGGTATGGGCGCCAATAGTAGGTAGCTGGGTAGACGAAGCCCAAGCTGAAGCGATTGCAACCGGCGCAAGCGAGGCTGAAATTGCCGGAGTTGTTGGCCCTGCTGTATTGGAAAGTCTCACCTTGTTTCCTGTTGTGTTAATTGTCGCATTTGGTGGTTTCTATTTTTATATGAAAAAACGCAATGCGAATACTGAACAAGCAGATGCAGCGTAATTTAAATGCTTATACGGCAGTGGGCTCAACCCACTGCTTTTCTAGTTAGGGTGTCGATTAATGAGTACTAAAGAACAAACTCGCAATATGACTGCCACGGATGACGGTACAAATATAGATAGACGACGGTTTTTACAAAAACTGTCTACAGTGGTTGGCTATACGGCAGCGAGTTCTTTACTCGCAGGCTCGGGTATGAGTGCTGCTTTAGCTTATACGCCAAAGCCAGATAGTGCATCACGCGCAGGCGTGACTTTTAGCAAATCTCAAATGCAAGTGCTTAAACACATTTGCGACACTGTTATACCGCGCACCGACACAGCAAGTGCAGGTGATGTTGATTGTCATGGTTTTGTTGATCACCAACTTCTGCAATGTCATAGCAAGCAAGAACAAGCTCAATGTATTGCTGCAGTCGACATGATAGATGCCAAAGCGCAGTCGGCTCATGGCAACAGTTACACACAAATAACGACGCAACAGCAAACCGGTATTTTAGTCGATATCGAAGCGCTAAACGGTTTTTCTGCTGAGCAAAAAGGTCATTTTTCTTTACTCAAAGCCATACTAGTTTTTGGTTACTTCACTTCTGAAGAAGGCTTAACTAAAGCGCTTGAGTATCATCCTTTCCCTGGTGGTTATAAAGGTAGAGTGCCTGTTGATGAAAATACTAAATCTTCTGGCTCAATGGCCTATTACTAAGAGTAACCAAGAAGTATGAACGATAACTTATATATTAATGAAACAAACGAAGAGTTTGATGTCGTCGTTGTAGGTTCTGGTATCACTGGCGGCTGGGCGGCTAAAGAGTTTACAGAACGCGGTTATAAGGTGCTAATGATTGAACGTGGCCGCGTTGTAGAGCATCGTAAAGACTACCCAACCGAAGGCAAGCCTCCTTGGACTTTTCCCAATCGTACTAAAGTGAACAACTTATTAGTTGAACAAACTCAAAAAGTGCAGTCTTCGAGTTATGCATTTAATGACATGACTAAGCATTTTTTTGGAAACGACCGGGACTTACCTTATTCAACAGAAGAGGGCACCGGCTTTGATTGGATACGCGCCAATCAGTTAGGCGGTAAATCACTTTTATGGCATCGCCAATCGTATCGAATGAGCCAGTACGACTTTGAAGCGAATGCAAAAGATGGCCATGGTAACGACTGGCCTATTCGCTATCAAGACTTAGCCAAGTGGTATGACTATGTTGAAAAGCATGCAGGTATATCCGGTAATAATGATGGATTGCCACAGCTGCCCGACATGGTCACATTGCCGCCGTTTGAAATGAACAAACCCGAGCAAGATGCTAAAAAGAACCTAGCAGAAGCGTTTCCAGACCGCCCCATGATAATTGGACGTGCTGCGCATTTGACTAAACCTACAGAGTTTCACATTAGCCAAGGACGTGTTACCTGCCAAGCGCGTGACGAATGCCAAAAAGGGTGTTCTTTAGGCGCTTACTTCTCAACCCAGAGTTCAACTTTGCCAGCTGCAGTTGCAACGGGCAACTTACATATTGCACCAAATAGCGTTGTGCACAGCCTTATTTACGATGAAAAAAGTAACCGCGTTAAAGGTGTCAATGTTATTGACAATGAAAACTTTAGCCGACGAGAGTATTACGGTAAGACGGTTTTCTTATGTGCTTCTACCTTAGGCTCTACTCAAGTGTTGTTAAATACTATTACGCCTAAGTTTAAGAATGGCTTAGCAAATAGCTCTGGTGTGTTAGGTCATTACTTGATGGATCATTGTTATAACTCTAGAGCGAGTGGTCGTTTACCGGGTTATGAAGATGAATATTATTCAGGCCGTCGCCCTACGGGTATTTATATTCCTAATTTCCAATACACGCCATCCAAGTACAAAAAGAATTATGTACGCGGCTATGCACTAGGCGGAGATGCTCAACGTGCAAACTACCAAAGCGGCCGTTGGACCGATGGTATTGGTGCAGATTACAAAGACAAGCTTACTCGCCCCGGCGATTGGCATTTTGGATTTTATACTCAGGGTGAAATGCTTCCGCGCTTTGATAACCAAGTTGCGCTGCACCCCACGAAAAAAGATAAATGGGGTATCCCTCAATTGCACTTTAATGCCAAGTGGTCAGATAACGAGCGTGCAATGATGGACGATGCTGCACTTGAAAGTGAGAGAATGCTTAAAGCCATTGGTGCGGTTGATATTAAAACCAGCGTGTCTTACGACCAGAAGCCACCTGGTTCTGCAATACATGAGCTAGGTACAGCGCGTATGGGAAGAGATCCAAAAGACTCAGTACTTAATGGGTATAACCAAAGTCATGATATTCCTAATTTGTTTGTAACTGATGGGGCAAGCTTTTGCTCATCGGCGACGGTTAACCCGTCAATCACCTTTATGGCGCTTACGGCACGAGCAGTCGATTACTGCGTAAACGAAATGAAGAACAGACGTATTTAGTATTCAAAGGCCCTCGGGCCTTGATTACTTCAGAAATACTTACACACTCATACACACTTAAACGGAGAACATATTGATGTTACCGAAATTACTAAAAAAGACTCTTCTAGCATGTGTTATTGCTGGAGTTACTGCGACTTCATTTGCTCACGAAATGGGCATACAGGTTTATAGCTTGCGCAATCAGTTTGAAGCCAACGGTGTCAATGATACCTTTTCAACAATAAAGAGCTGGGACCTAGAATTACTAGAAGCAGCGGGAAATTTGTATGGACTCACTATTCATGAATATAAACAAGCTTTAGCAGAACATGGCTTGCAAGTTGTGAGTGTTGATAGCAATTATGAAGAAGTCGATACAAATCCACTTGCGGTCGTCTACAAAGCCAATTTTTATGGTGCAAAATTTGCCACTTTCTATTGGATTCCTCACCAAGGTGATTTTAGTATAGAGCACACCAAAAAAGCCGTCGAGATGCTTAACCGCTCTGGCAAGATACTAAAGGAGCATGGCATTACGTTACAGTATCACCCGCATGGATACGAACTTATCCCTTATGGTGACGGTACTTTGCTCGACTACATGGTTCAAAACACTACAGAAGCACAATTTCAAATGGACGTGTTTTGGATTAAGAACGGCGGTGGTGACCCCGTTGAGTATTTGCAAAAGTACCCAGGGCGTTTTACTACACTACATTTAAAAGACCGTGCGCACGGAACTGAAAATAACAACAAGGGCCAGCAAGATGTCGAGACAAACGTTGTTTTAGGTCAAGGTGACGTGGGCATTGCCGCTGTAGTAGAAGAAGCGAAAAAGCAAGGAATCCGCTATTTCTTTATCGAAGATGAGTCATCGCGTGTTGAGCGCCAAGTGCCTCAGAGCATTGAGTACTTAAAAAGTTTAGGTGTTCATTAGGCCCTCTTTGCATAACGTTATACGAAAAGGCCGCTTTTAAAAAAGCGGCCTTTTGTATTTTTATCTCATAATAATGAAAGTTACTTCTCAATTCCTTTACCTGTAGCTGCCCAGTATATTCCGCCGTACCAGTGCTCTAAAAACACATCGTCTTCGTATACTGCGGGTAAATGACCTAGAGCGGTATAAAACGAGCGACCACCGTCAAATTCGTGATACCAAGCAAGAGGATGGAATTCACCCATACCATCTGATTTTTTGCTGCCCCAATTGGCTTTAGGATCGTAAGTACTCTCGTCTATCGTTAATAAATAATTGAGTGAATCGATATTGGCAGGATGAAAGTCATAGAATTCGTCCGTCCACAAATGACGCTTACGAATGCCTTGCATACCCGGAAACGTATTATCTATATTTTGTATTATTGCGGTTTGGTTTACTGGGTGAATTTTAAAATAATGACCCACTAGCTTACCATACCACTCCCAGTCGTATTCTGTGTCGGAGGCTGCATGCACGCCAACAAAACCTTTGCCCGACTGGATAAAACGCTGGAAGGCTGCTTGCTGCTCGTCATTAAAAATATTACCTGTGGTGTTAACCAAAACGATGACGTCAAAGCCACTTAAAAATTCATCGTTAAAGCGCGATGCGTCTTCGTGCCATTGCATCGAAAAATCGTGTCTGCGGGCCAGTTTACGCATAGCTGTCACTGAGTCGTGAATTGATTCGTGGTGCCAGCCGCTTGTTTTGGTAAACAGCAGTACCTTAAACTGAGCGGCCATTGCTGTGCTCTGGACGATTAAGGCCAAGCAAAAGCTGGCTATCATACTTTTAATCACTCTCATCTATTTATCCTTTTATTTACATTGCGGGCCATGTTTTTGTTTACCTTTCATAGGTGCAAGGCTTTCTATTTTAGTACCCGAATTTTACGATGATATATTTAAATTGCTGCGCTAAAGTCATTAGACTACTGCGCAACGCAGGTTTAATCAAAAAATATCGTAGTTGATCGTGCCGCTAAAAATAACAGTACGCAAACAGAAATATTCATTAACAAAAATTCATAACATATTCTTTACTTTTAGTAAGCGTAACGCGCGAAGTGTGCGTAAATAAAATATATAATATCTCTCTTGATGGGGGCACACTCAAATTCCCTCTATCACCGTATAAAAGCACAGTAAACCACACAAAAATAAAGACATTAAAAAGGACATTGAATGACCGCTAAGTTTTCGTTACTCATGCTTGCTAACTTTGTTGCAGCTAATTTAGTAAATGCCCAAAGTAATCACTCTCAAACTGCAAACGCGCTAGAACAAGGGCTCGCAGTTGAAGTAATTCAAGTAAGTGGTACTCGATTAGACGGCACACCACTTGGTGCATATAGCACGCTTTCAAGAGAAGAAATTGAGCAAATCAACCCAGCTTCTACCATCGATTTGTTAAAACGATTGCCTCACGTAGATGTGAGTGAAAACGGTAACGCGGGTGGTTTTTCTTATGTGAGTATTCGAGGTGGCGAATTTAACTTTACGCTTGTGACTATTGACGGCATTGCAGTTAACGATAGCACTAATAGCCGAGGTGGTGGCTTCGATTTTAATCAAATCAACCCTTCCGCCATTGAGCGCATAGAGGTATACCGCGGTGGCATTAATACAATATATGGTGGCGACGCGATTAGCGGTGTCATAAATATCGTCACCCGCGACACAACTGCGCCTGTTGTAACATTAGAACTAGGCACCGACGAACAGCTCAATGTAAGTGCGACAACCAGCCACCGACTAAGTAACAACACAAGCTTATTAGGCTCTGTTTCGAGCCAAAACAAAAGGGTGTCGTCTTTTGAAGAAATTCAGTCAGACCAACTGCTACTCAAAAGCGCATACGCGACCAAGGCATTAAAATTGGGCGGCTTGGCGACTTTTAATCAAAGCGAGGTATCAGGCTTTACCGAAGACTCGGGCGGCGAACTACTTGCACAGCCTAAAACTGCAGAAACTCGAGATTCCGAACAATGGCTGGTGGGCTTTAGTGGCGAGTTAACCTTAAACGATGCGACGAATCTTAATGGCCAGCTGTCGTGGTTAAACCGTGAAGAAACGATTGATAATCCTGGTATCGCTGAAGGTGTATTTTCTGGTATTCCGGCAAGCGTGGTGACCTCAGACTACGAGCGCAAAGATGTTGATCTTTATGCGACCTTCATTATAAGCCCTCAAACTAGCATGGTAGCGGGTGCAAATATCCGTCAGCAAGATGGGCAAAACCGCGGCTTTTTAGATTTTGGTTTCCCGCTACCTGTTGATTACGACTTTTCACAAGACACCCAATCATTCTATATTGAGGCTAAACATGCTTTTGACGCCTTTACCGTAGAGGCAAGTGCTCGCTATGACTCACCCGACGACTTCGACAACGAAACCAGCATTCGTTTAGGCGGCTCATATACGGTAGATGATAACACGCGTTTGTTTGCGGTGTTTAATCAAGGCTATAAGTTACCGAGCTTTTTTGCGCTCGCGCACCCTCTAGTGGGCAATAGCGAGCTGCAACCTGAGCGAAGCGATAACTTTGAAGTGGGCTTTGCCTCGCAAGTGAGCGAAACCATCCTCTTTGAAATTATCTACTTTGCGAATGAGTTTACTGATTTAGTCGATTTTGATGCCGAGTTGTTCACTAACGTTAACCGCAATAAAGTCGACACTTCGGGCTTAGAGTTTGATGTAAGCGCTGCACTTAGCAACAACATCGATTTAATCGCAAACGTGCGCTATTTAGATATTGACGCTCAAGAGGGAGTAACCTTACGTAAGCGCCCTAATGTGAGCGGTAACTTACGTGTAGATGTGGCTTATAAAATTTCGCGTACTTCTATTTTTATAGACTTTAGAGATAACTACCTAGACAGCTCAATAGCCACTGGCTACGTGCGTTTACCGGGTTACGCCAGCGTGGGTGTGAGTAGCGTTATATCATTAAATGAGCAGTTAGACATTAACCTTAATATCCAAAACGCCTTAGGCAAAACCCTCGAAGATTCGGTTGGCTTTATTGAAGATGATGTAGAAGCAAGAGTAGGCGTGACTTACCGCTTTTAAATTTACATTGCCCGCTTGCAGAAAACTGGCACGGCGACCGAAAAAATCTAGAAAACGCGGGCATACTCTTCAAAGAACTTGCTGGCGTGAGTCTTTTGCTTGAGTTGATCAGTGGTGGCGTTCGTTCTGGTAGATAAGGTTCGTCAAGGTAGCGCAAACAGCCGATGTGTTGTGCGACTTTAGTCGAGCAACAATAATGCAAAAAGTTATTTACATCTTATTTTCATTCTTCCTACAGTAGTCATTAATGCCCTAATTTATATGCAAGATATTGATAAATATACTTATTAATAGCGATTAGCGCTGGCAAAACCAAGATTGACTAAAGTTGCATACGATTTTTGGAAAAAGACTCTTTCGATTAATTCTATTCTTAAAACGCCTCGTCCTCTTTACATTTGTTGCCAATAGTTTGTGACCCACTACATACATAGGACAACTTATGAAAAACACATTCAGTAAAAGTATTGCGACATTAGCAGTGATTGCCGGTTTGAGTGCGCCCGCCGTGCAGGCCGTTGAGATTTTTAATTCTACTGTGGGTGATAAAACCACAAAGGTTGCCATTGGCGGCTATGCCAAAGTGGATGTAAGGCATGTAAACGGTGACATAGCTTACCAAGACTATTGGGTTGCTAATTTGCCAGGTGGGCAAGCTATTCAAACCAATAAAACCGGTTTTAATGTGCGAGAATCTCGCTTAAATTTTAAAATTACTCATGGCGATGTTACTGGATTCTTCGAGCTCGATATGTACGGTGGTGGCGGCAATGAGGTAATTAGTAACTCATCTAATCCGCGTCTTAGACTGTTTTATGTTCAATACAAAAATTGGATGATTGGTCAAAACTGGAGCACATTTATGCCCTTGCATGCTTTGCCTGAAGCGCTCGATTTTGGCGGACCACACGTGGGTGAAGTATTTGTGCGCGATGTGCAAATACGGTATACCTACGGCAATTGGCAATTTGCTATAGAGAACCCTGAAACTAATGGCGATGGCGACACTGGCACACCCGCAAGCGCCGTTGGTTTGACTGGCAATGAGGCAGACCCAGACGAGTCGGTCCCTGATTTTGTTGCGCGTTATAATTTAAATGGCGACTGGGGCGTTGCCTCAGCAGGTCTATTGGTGCGCAAAGTCGACCAAGGCGGCTTAGATGAAATGGCCCTTGCTGCAAATATTGCTGCAAAAGTTAAATTAGCCGGCAAAGACGATTTGCGTTTTCAAGTCTCTTTAGGAGACCCTGGCCGATATGTTGCGGCAGGGCTAACCCCCGATATTGTGACAAACCCAGACAATGAACAAGTAGAAGTAGAAAGTACCACTGCCTTTACCGTTGCTTACCGTCATTTTTGGACAGATACGATGCGTTCAACGGTATTTTATGGGGCGGCACAAACCGATATACTTGAACGCGACCGCTCACATTGGGGCGTAAATATTCTTGAGAACATTACCGAAGATTTTGAAATTGGATTGGAGTTGGGTAACTATGCAATTGATGACGAAGCTCTTGCTGATATCGATTCAAATTATCTTCAATTCTCAGCTAAGATGAAATTCTAACTTAGCAATATATCCGTTAATTCCGCGACGGCGTAATGCAGTTCGTTTGAGCACAAACTACGCCATCGCGTCGAACCCCATCATACCATCATACCATCATACCATCATACCTCGTCATCCCGTCGAAGGACGGGACCTCCTTGGTATATGATAACTCTATTTTAAATAGTGGTTTAAGTAGAGTTTGCTAAGTTCCAAGGAGGTTCCCGCCTTCGCGGGAATGACGGATTACTTCGCGGGAATGACGTGGGCACTTAGTGGGAATAACGGGGCACTTATCCATAGCTTTACCTCACGCGCTAATAAAAATACTCACGCTTCTCTTCAAACGCTGCTTTAATGTGTTCAATAAAACACTTCAATTTGATATCTGGCTGTTTAGATCTTGGATAAACCGCGTAAATACCCAAGTGTTTAGATACATGATGTTCAAGCAAGTTAATTAACTTTCCGTTAACCAATTCTTCGTGCACTAATGCTCTAGGTAAGTAAGCGATACCAAAGTCTGATAGTGCTGCTTGTCGTAAAGAATCCAAATTATTGCTTTGAAAACGTCCATTAACGTGCACATTTGCTTCTTTGCCTGCAGTTGAAAAGCTCCAAACGTCTGACCCACTTCCTTCATATTTGTAAACTAAGCAGTGGTGTTTTTCGAGGTCTTTGGGGATCACAATGGCATCATGACCTTGTAAATATTTTGGCGTTGCACACACAATCCATTGCGAATCAATGAGCCGCCTGGCTACTAATGAGGAGTCAGCCATGTTGGCTGTACGAATGGCTAAATCGAAACCCTCTGCAATCAAATCTACTGAGCGATTACTCACTATGAGTTCGATTTCTATTTCAGGGTATTCTTTACAGAACTCAGCAATGGCGGCACTTACCACTAATCTAGCTGACACGATCGGTACCGTAATTTTTAGCTTTCCTTTGATCTCACTTGAGTAACTGGTGACATTGCTTTGCGCAATATCCAACATCGTTTTTGCCCGTTTTGCTTGCTCAAATAAGGCACTTCCTGCTTCGGTGAGGTTAAGCCGACGAGTGGTTCGATATAGGAGTTGAACGTTCAGCGCATCTTCTAATCGACTGATACGTTTACTCACCACTGAATTGGTTAATTCGAGTTTGTCAGCAACTTTAGAAAAGGAACCTTCTTCTACAACACTCACAAAAAGGAAGATATCGTCCGCTTTAGCCATGCGCCCTCATTATGTCAAAAAAAGAAACAATATAGTGATGATTATATATATATCAGCAATCGACCTCGCAGTACAGTGACTCACCTTAGCTATCTAACACTTCATTTACATGTTTAATACAAGATAGCAACTATCAACACTTATTAACATTAAATGGGAGAGACACATGAATATTGCAGTTTTGGGAATACTTGCACTGTTGCCGATTATTACATCAGGCATTTTACTATTGGGCTTGCAGTGGCCTGCTAAACGCGCAATGCCGGTGGTACTAATAATTACCGCCGCTCTGGCTTTGTTTGTATGGGATATGTCGACCACCAGAGTGCTCGCGTCCATGCTGCAGGGCACCGTCATCACCGTATCGGTGCTTTGGATTGTATTTGGTGCGATATTCTTGCTCAATACCTTGCAACACACGGGAGCTATTCAAACCATTCGCCGTGGCTTTACTAATGTGTCGCCCGACAGACGCGTACAGGCCATTATTATTGCTTGGTGCTTTGGTACCTTTATAGAAGGCGCATCGGGTTTTGGCACGCCCGCAGCAATTGCTGCACCTTTATTAGTTGCTATTGGTTTTCCGGCTTTAGCCGCAGTATTGATGGGTATGCTTATTCAAAGCACTCCGGTGTCATTTGGCGCAGTTGGCACACCGATTATTATTGGTGTGAACAACGGTCTAGACACAACAGCGATTGGTGCGCAGTTGGCGTCACAAGACTGGACTTGGGACATGTACTTACAGTTGATTACTACTCAGGTCGCGATAATACATGGGGTCATAGGTACCTTGATGCCGGTGATTATGGCAATGATGCTCACTCGGTTTTTTGGCACCAATAAATCATGGAAAGAAGGCTTAGCGATATTGCCCTTTGCCATATTTGCAGGGCTATCATTTACGATTCCTTATGCGCTTACCGGGATTTTTCTGGGGCCAGAGTTCCCGTCTTTACTTGGCGGATTAGTGAGCATGTCAATCGTAGTATTTGCTGCAAAACGCGGATTTTTAATGCCAAAAACAAAATGGGACTTTCCAGAAAAGTCTAGCTGGTTGCCAGGTTGGATGGGTTCTTTAGAAATTAAGCAAGATGATGTTAATGCACCCACTACCGTTTCTGCATTTGTTGCTTGGGTGCCCTATTTGTTGGTAGCCGCATTGCTGGTGTGTTCGCGCGTATTTCCAGAGATAAAGTCTTTGCTATCTTCGGTTTCATTGTCATTTTCAAATATTTTAGGCGAAGCAGGCGTGTCTGCCGCATTTAGCCCCTTGTACTTGCCCGGCGGCTTACTGGTAATTGCGGCAGTTGCAGCGCTATTTTTGCAAGCTAAGTCGGGTAATAAAGCCACGGTGTTTAAAGCTGCCTTTATGGATTCGAGTAAAACTATTATTGGTGCTGGCTTTGTATTAATCTTTACCATTCCAATGGTGAGATTATTTATCAACTCAGGCGTTAATTTGTCTGACGTACCTAGCATGCCAATGGCCGGTGCAGCGATGTTTGCTGATGTCTTTGGTGCAGCATTTCCTTTAGTTAGCCCTACTATTGGCGCACTAGGTGCTTTTATTGCGGGTTCTAATACGGTATCTAACATGATGTTCAGCCAGTTTCAGTTTGAAGCTGCCATGGCATTAAGTCTGTCACCTGCGCTAATTGTAGCGACCCAAGCGGTGGGTGCTGCTGCAGGCAATATGATTGCGATTCACAATGTGGTGGCGGCATCTGCTACGGTTGGTTTGTTAGGTCAAGAGGGCGCAACCTTGCGTAAAACCGCATTACCAACACTTTACTACGTTATTTTTGCCGGCATTATCGCTTTATTAGCAGGTTATGGGTTTGGCTTAGCCGACCCTCTAATTGCTGTTGCCGGGTAAGCTTAATAACATTTACCGCCTTATTTTATAGATAAAGCAATTAACACTTAATGGTGTGTAACTAGCATCACTAAGTGTTTACATTAAATAAAGAGTACAGATATGAGTCAAGACGCATTAATTGCAGAATTTGCCAACCATATTGGCAAACATAACGTTGCCGTTGGCGCAAAAAAAACCGAATATTATCGCACTGGCTGGCGCTCGGGCGGCGGTTCTGCTTTAGCGGTTTTGTTCCCTCAATCTTTATTTGAATTTTGGCAAGTGCTTCAAACGTGTGTAGCACATGAATGCATCATGATAATGCAGGCAGCGAACACAGGTTTGACCGAAGGCTCCACGCCTAGCGGCGATGAATACGACCGCGACGTTGTCGTCATCAATACGCTTGCCATGGACAGTCTATTTGTATTGGGCGAGGGCGAGCAAGTGGTAAGCTTGCCAGGTGCTACATTACACACCCTAGAAAAAACCTTGAAACCGCTAAACCGCGCCCCTCATTCTGTGATTGGTTCATCGTGTTTAGGTGCATCTATTGTGGGTGGTGTGGCGAATAACTCTGGCGGCGCTTTGGTTAAGCGCGGCCCTGCCTATACTGAGCTGTCGGTTTATGCATGGGTTAATGAACAAGGTGAGCTTGAGCTTATCAATCACCTAGGCATAGATTTAGGGGAAAGCCCTGAAGAAATATTGACTAATCTGCAAAATGGAAAGTTCATTCATAGCGAGGCAATTACTCAGGCAAAAGCTTCAGCCTCAGACTACCCCGAACTATTACGAGATGTTGACGCAGATACACCGAGTCGTTTTAATGCAGATCCTACACGTTTGTTTGAAGCCAGCGGCTGCGCAGGCAAACTAGCTGTATTTGCGGTGAGACTAGACACTTTTGAAGTGCCTAAGCAAGAGCAGGCTTTCTATATTGGTACCAACGACCCACAGGTATTAACCCAGCTACGCAGAGAAATGCTGAGCCGATTTAAGAATTTGCCCGAAGTGGGCGAATACATGCATCGTGATATTTTTAAGATTGCTGAAAAATACGGTAAAGATACGTTTTTAAGCGTTAAGCATTTAGGTACCGACGCGATGCCCAAATTGTTTTCAATTAAAGGAAGGGTTGATGCCGTTTTGAATAAAGTGGGTTTTTTGCCTAAGTATTTATCAGACAGAATAATGCAGCTGATGGCGGCCTGTTTTCCGAAACATTTGCCACAGCGCCTTATGCAGTATCATGACAAATACGAACATCATCTGATATTGAAAATGAGTGACGAGGGCATTGCCGAAGCGCAAGTATTCTTAAAGCAATTTTTTGCCGATGATGCCAATAGCGGCGACTATTTTGAGTGCGATACTAACGAAGCCACAAGTGCATTTCTACACCGTTTTGCAGCAGCGGGCGCAGCGGTTAGATATCAGACCCTTTACAGTAAAAAGGTGGGCGATATTTTAGCTTTGGATATTGCGCTTAAACGCAACGAACTCAATTGGGTCGAAAAATTACCCGCACATATTCAAGAGCAGATTGATGTCTCGCTTTATTATGGTCACTTTTTTTGCCATGTTTTTCATCAAGACTATGTACTTAAAAAAGGCGCTGATGCCTATGCAGTAAAAGCAGCTATGCTTAAAGTGCTTGATGAACGTGGTGCAAAATACCCTGCTGAACACAACGTAGGGCACTTGTATAAAGCAGAAGCACCTTTGCAACAGTTTTATCAGCAGCTAGACCCAACCAACAGCTTTAATCCGGGCGTGGGCAAGATGTCTAAACACAAACGTAACTGCGCTTGCTGTTTATAATAAGGTATTTTAAGTGGCTCAACTATTCAGGGCTGCTCAGTGCTGCTTAGGCAAAGAAATTAGCTTGAGTAACTACAGTAATAATCTGTAACAAAGTTCAGTTTCAAATTCACACTTTATCAATCACACTTTGCTACGATATATATGTGTACTAAACATTTGCGAGTACATTGCAAAAGTTTAATGCACATAGGTGATATACGAGTAATCTTTTGTGAAATACCTCTCGTATTCACCGATAATTCTCAACGCTTAAACCCTATAATAATAAGTGGATGGGCCGAATAACGGCCATGCGCACGGACCGCTAAGCGTTTTCAAAATATTAAAGGATAATAGAGGTTATTATGCGAATAGCAAAGTTAACAAGTACACTTTCATTGGGTTTAGTATTGGCGCTAGGTGCCATGGGCCATACGTATGCGGCAAGTGAGAGTAAAGAAAAAGTGTGTGTGGATGATAGCTGTTTAGCTGAAATGCGCAACTTAGTTCAGCTTGCGCGCAACGGTAGCGGCAGAGCAGCAGGAATTGTTGCAATGGCTTATGCATCGGGTGATGGCCTAGAGTTAAATCTTGATAGAGCAGAGCGCTTTATTAAAATGGGTGCTCGTAGTCGCGACCCAGTGGCTACCTATTTATACGCAGACTGGTTACGCACAGGCTTTGTTGTTGAGCAAGACCTTGAAGAGTCAGCTAAATGGCTAGAGCGCTCGGTTGAAGCAGACTATGCGCCAGCTAAGTTTGAAAAAGCGAAGTTATTATTTGCAAGTGACGACCCGCAACAAATAGAGCGTGCAGTAACTTTGCTTGAAGAAGCCGCAGACACAAGGCTGCTGAGCGCGATGTTTCTGCTTGCTCGTTTGCAGCAAACTGGAACTGCAACTGAGAAAAACCTAGAAAACGCTGGTTTGTTATTTAAAGAGCTGACTAAATCGCGTTATCCACAAGCGCGTGGGCACCTTGAAGAAGTCGTCAATGAACTTGCTGGAAATCAACAAGGTGCAGATAAAGATGAGCTTATCGCTAACTTGAATGACGTAGGCGATGTTGAAGTTATTAAAGTGCGCGGCCAAAGCATCGACGTTGGTTTGATTTTGGATGGACTAGTATCGCGCCTAAACGAGTCAGGTAACTTTGACAGCCGAGCTGTTGGAAGTCGACTTAATGGCGTGAATTGCCAACAAACCGGCTCTAACTGTGGCTCAGCGGATCCTAAAGGAAGTGGCGCAAGCAATATCTCTGAGTTGCTAGGCGGCAGATAAGGTTTATTAGTACAATATAAAAAATCTGCATAGAGCGGTATCCAAGAAGGTGATTTAGATAATTAATCTTCGGATACCGCTCTTTCTTGAATCAAGATAATTACTCTTTGTTAGCCACAACACTCTGTTCTAATAACCAACAATCTTATACAAGATGACGCTTGAAATACCCCCTGCAGCTATCATCAATATAAATAAATTTATATAGCTAATACATACAAGGCTAAAACTTTTCAGTTTTGTTTTACTTGCAAAGAGTTGCATGAATACCCAAAAGTTAAACACTATTGTTATTAACGAAGGAATGGATAACAGCGGCTCCCATGTTTCTTTTGTCGCAAAAGGCGCCACACAAACAACAAATATGGTATAGAACAACATTTGCTGGCCAGTGATATAAAAGTTGATCGCTAAATGCTCAATATAATTGTATTGCCACTTGAGGAATGCCAAATAAGTTGCAAGAGCCGAAAGGGGTAAAAATAACAAAAGCCCATAAACAAAGTTTTTGGATAAAAACTTAAATGCATCAATTGTTGAAGCGATTTCGCCATCGTTACTTAAGCCTTGTGTCAAACCATCTATAAATCGCATGCTGAACAAAGCAGAGTCACTAAAAAGACGCGTTAACAAGAATGCCGTAGTGGCAACAATTAAAAAAGCGATTGGCTTAAAGTGATTTTGTCGTTTACCTGCTAAAAACTCACGTATACTGTGCCCTGGGCGTACTGCTAACTCTTTGGCTGTGTAAAAAAAGCCCTTATTAATTTGAAAAATACTCTCTTGTATTTCGTCTAGCAAATAAGCGAAACCAAGGCGGTCGACACTGCTGGCTTGCCCACAGTTGCCGCAGTGTTTATCAACAATAGGACGTTCACAATTTTTGCAATGCATTGGTGCTTCCATTCATAAATATCTTTATCAAAATCGCAAACTAGATTATCGCATATTTTTATAGCTTGTCATTGACGATTACTAGTGCTCATGGTTAGATTTTGTAAAGCTAGACCTTAAAAGTGTCTAATTATCAGCCATTTTTGCTTGAGCGTTTAACCGCTGAAATAACCAGCCTATTCCCACTAAACTTAGTCCTAAGCCAATAAATGAAACAGCGCGATACAGTCCATCTAAATTGGCCATATCGACTAAAAATGCTTTGAGCACAACCAGCGCAAGCACAACAAAACCTATTTTATATACAATGCTAGCGCCTTTATTGTGGCCAACCACAATTGTTGCAACACTAATTACTAGCCAAACCAAAGAGTAAACATACAACTCTTGCTGCTCTATTGGTGCAGCGTCAAATGAGAGCATAGGATGGTACGCGCCGCGTATTAGACCATTTATATACATCACAGCAAAAACAGCAATGCCAAGCCATGCTGGCTTGGTAAAACGGTTGCTAATTAGTGAGAAACGCAAGCCCGCAAAAAGCACAATAGCTGGCACTGCCCACATCAAAAATAACCAGTTGACCAACAAGTGCTGCCCAGTTTCTTGATAGGCGATAAAGGGGTTATTGATAAAGCTGATATTCACTTGAAACAAAGCCGCACCCGCGCCCAGTAACATAGCATACGCTGTGTAGGCTTTGGTTTTGAGGCTCATGCTGCCAAGATTGTCTAGCGTTAAACTTTTACCTGCATGGCTAAGGCGGGCTCGCCATAAATAAAGCCCGCTCAATAACAGCCAGTTCATACTTAGCATTATATATTCATAGTAGCTAAGGTCGCCAAGCACGGGGTAGCGCCCCGACATTAAATAGCTGGTTTCGGTGGTGACAAAGAGGGCGAGCACATGCAACATTGCACCTTTGCACCAGGTTTTTAGGGTATCGTTTTGATGATAAGTATTGGCTAAGTATAAAACAGCTATCACAAGCGGATAAATGACTAACGACCAGTGCAGCCCAAATAATTGCTCATCGGCATAGGCGTCTAACCAAGGTGCTAGGCTGAGGCGTAAAATAACCGCCGTGATCGCAATTTTGTAAATCCAGCTTGGTAAGACCAAATTGTATTGCCGACTCAAAAAGCTCATTAGCGCAACTTGTATCACAACAGCCAACGACAAAACGCTTGGCGACAACAGCATGGTGAGGGTTAAAGTAAGCGCGCCATTTGCCAAAAGCAAAAAGGTCATTTTATGCATCAAAACGTCAGTTCTTATTGCCAAAAAGGCAAATATTGCAGCCGTAGCCATGAGTTCGATTGACCATAACGGATATAAAAACGTGGCGTGTTCGTCTGGCGACAAGGCATAGGCCATGCCCATTAAGCCAAGTGGTGCTAACACTAACAACACCAAGAAGCTGGGTCGAAGAGGGAATGTTTTGATAAGAAACATGCAGTATGCAATAGCGGCTAAGCTGCATACTTGTATGAGTAAGTAGCCGTGAGTAAATGGAAATAGGTTGTCGCTAGCTAAGTAATCGCTTGGCATAACAAAGTAAGTCACCACAACTAAAACGAGTGCTAAATAGGGCCATGTATCAAATGCGCTGTGCCTAAGTGGCATTGCCAGTAAAATTGCACAAATGATAAACAGCATCACTAAAAAGTCGGTCTGATATGCAAAGCCAGCAAATACAAAAGCAATAGCGATGACGGGTAAGAAAATGCCAAGTTGCTCTTTTCTGGGCACTAACAAAGTACGCAAAGGCAAAGCAGAGAAATGCGTTTGCGATAGTCGCCAACCGAGTACCGGTACTACGATATATAAATATATTGATAACACAGAAAACACAAATATGACCCAAACATGGTTAGCCTCGGCAACCGCAATACTAATAAACAACCAAGCCATATTGCCCGCAAGCGCGAGCCACCATAACCATGTTTCTTTTACCTGAGAATGCGTCCAAACTGCACAAGACGATACAAAAGCAACGTAGCTGAGTAAGGCAAACACGTTGTTTGAGCCGGTCGATACAAGCACAGGAATAGTATAAGCTCCAATAACGCCGATAAGCGCTAAAATAGGCCCGTACCTCAACGAGAGGACAGTACCCACCAATGCAATAATGGCTAACAAAGCAAACGCAAATAGCGGGCTTAAAAAGGAGTAGAAATCAAAGGCTACGTAGGTCATCGCAAAACAGGTAATGATGCCGCCGCTCGCTAGAGCTGCACTAATTACAGGTGTGTTAATTTGAAAACGTTTAGGGTGTTGGAAGAGATATTCTGCTGCTACCACGAGCGAGACCCCAAAAGCGGCGCCCAACACTATGCGTAGTGCCGGCGGAAACAACCCTGCTTCGATACTGTATTTCGCTAAAAACACACCGCCAAAGGCAAGCACAATACCGCCAAGCCAGAGTAGGCCATTGCCCATCATGAACTTTTCTAAATCGAAACTTTTGATCAAAGCTTTTTGTTTAGGCGTGATATCGGGAGTTGAAGAATTTGTAGGCGATTCTTCTTCAAAGTCGGCGTCTACTTCCCGGCTTTCTACTATCTGTTTATTATCCTCAGTAGGAGCCGTTGTCGCGATTGTGCTGTTTGCTTGAAAAGACTGCTTGAGTTGCTCGCTTTGTTGACTAGCCTCGCGCGATTCAACCGAGCTTGCCTTATCTGAACCCGCTTCTTTTGAGGCTTTCGACAAGGATTCTAAGTGCTTAAACAAGCTTGTTAATTGCTGCTTTTGCAACTCTACAATTTTGTTTAGCCGGCGTGTTTCTTCTCGTAAACTGCTTATGCTACTTAAGTTTACGAATGACACGACAGTTCCTATGATGATTGCGAGTCCGATTAGAATGGCAACTAAGATGAGTCCTTCCACTGATTCTCCTTGATATTTAAGTCAATACAACCAAACTAAACAAAGGTAGCTCACTTAGCAAGTGTGAATGTTGAGAGAAGCTTGCGAGTAGACCGCAAGTAGATTATGAGTAGACTGAAAGACCGTTGAGTGCGATATAACCGTCTCAATGGTTTTGTAAGGGTAACCAGCACTGTGCGACGCAACCTTGTTTATCTCGTCTTGGCAATAAGACGAGCGTCCCGCCGTGTGCTTCGGCAATTTGACGGCAAAGGAAAAGGCCAATCCCATTGCCGTTCTCTTTGGTGCTAAAAAACGGTACAAAAAGATTATCACTCATCGGTAGCCCTTGACCCGCATCGATAATATTAATCATTACGCCTTGCTCGAATACTGCCCATTTAATACTAACTGTTATATTTACCGAAGATGCTTCAACGGCATTCTTAAGTAAATTAATTAGCATTTGTTCAAGCTGGTCGGGATCAACTTCGAGCTGGCAGTCGGTGTTGTCTGAATAGTCAAACGATCCCGCCAATAGATTGCAAACACGAGATACTATATCTACAAGGTTGCATTGTTTTTTATTAGGGCTGGGCAGTTTGCCAACTTTTGCGTATGACTCAGCAAACCGCGATAAGCTCTGGCTTCTTTCATTAATAACACTAACGGCTTTTTCATAATATGTGAGCCATTTATCATCTTTGTCTTCATGAAGTCGTTTTGATAGGGTGTCGCTCACCGAAATGATCGACGCCAGTGAATTATTGAGCTCGTGACCTAATACCCTTAGCAAACGCTGCCAAGCAAGCCGCTCTTCCTCTCTTAAGGCCTTCGACAAGTCGTTGATTAGAATGAGGGTATAGCGCTGACTATTTTGGATAAAATAGTTTTTCCTTAACTCCCAACGGCCCCCTTTATTAGGAAACCAATGTGTAAAAATATTGCCTGACGAATGCTCAAATACTTCAGCCAACATCAACTGATGTGTATTTAAACCCAGTAATTGCTCTTTTTTCCTATCAAATAATTGCTCTGCAGCATGGTTGATATTGCTCAGAACATCGTGTCGGTCAAACACGAATACAGGTATATCAAATTCAGCGAGGAGTTTGTCTAAGATAATGCCTGACTCTACCGCCGTAATTTGTGTCTCACTCAAACCTTTAGCTAGCGCATCGATTTCTTGAAGGACTTGCGTCCACGCTTCATTGCCATGGGGCATGGTCAAGCGTGTTGCGTATTCTTTCATGCGCAAACTTTCAATCACATTAGCCAAACTAAAAAAGTGTGACTCAAGAATTTGTTTGATATGAAAAACACAAAACAAACATAGCAGAGCAAACAAGGGAAGAATGGTCAGCATGCTGAGTAAAGAAAAGTCTGCATACCAAACGACTAAACCAAGAACAGTGATAAATAGGCAAGATAAGCCCACTACCCAACGAAACACTAGGCTCTCCGGTGCTTTGGCGCTTATGCCTGTAGTCGTCTTACTCGTCGTTTTTTCGGGCTTGTCCATAAAAATAGCTGTTGGTACTCAGATGTGCCTAGTTAATGCCTAATTTAGACTGCCATATTTTTCTAGCCGCCGATATAGGGCGGCGCGAGAAATACCTAGTTGATCAGCTGCGTCAGACACGTTCCCATCTTGCTTTTCTAGGGCAGCCTCAACAAGAACTCTCTCTGCTTGCTCCAAAGTCATGTTGTATAATGATGATTGTTCTGCCTTATTTATGATTCCCATATCGACAGCTTGAATCTCGCTGCCTGTCGACATTAATACTGCACGCTCTATGCAATGCGATAATTCTCTGACGTTACCTGGCCAGTGATAAGACACTATGGCTTTTGTTGCTTCGTCGCTAAAACTCAAATCGAGCCTGCGATATTTTTTTGATTGGCTTTGCAGAAAACTATTGGCCAATGGAAGTAAATCATCTTTGCGGTCGCGTAAGGGAGGTATATCAATAACAATGGTATTGAGTCGGTAAAGCAAGTCTTGCCTAAAGTTTCCGTTGGTGACTTCGTTGTCGAAATTCACATTGCTTGCTGAAATAATCCGCACGTCAGCCCGAATTGTTTTTGATGAGCCCAATGATTCAAATTCACCCGACTCCAATACCCGAAGAAGTTTGGCCTGCAAGGGCATAGGAATATTGGCTATTTCATCTAAGAATAGAGTGCCCCCTTCGGCCATTTCAAAGCGGCCAACCCTGGTCGACTTCGCATCGGTGAATGCACCCTTTTGATGACCAAACAATTCACTTTCAAACAAAGTGTCTGCAAGCGCGCCCATATTAACATTAACAAAGGGCTTTTCTTGTCGTTGGCTATTGCTATGAATTAGTCCCGCTATCAAACTTTTGCCTACACCGCTTTCGCCCGTAAGCAATATATTGGCGTCGGTGGCTGCGGTACGCTCAATTACTTTTAAAACTGCTTGCATACTGCTCGATTGAGCAACAAATTCATCCACACGATTAGTTTGTTTATTTAGTTGAATGAGGTGTTGATTCGTTCTTGTTTCGCTTGCCAGCTTGCATTGGTTACTAATTAAAGACAATAAACGCGTGTTGTTCCACGGCTTCTCAATAAAATCGTTTGCGCCTAGCTTCATTGCATTAACGCTAAGCGCTATATTTGCCCACGCAGTCATAACTAAAATAGGCATATTGGAGTCTAGGTCTCTTATTTTGCCTACAAGTTCGAGTCCTTCCTTGCCAGACGTGGTATCTGCTTGATAATTCATATCCATAAGTACTAAATCGATTTGATGCTTTTGAATCTTGTCGATAAGCTCTAAGGGAGAAGCTGCCGCGACAACACAATAACCCTCAGGCTCTAGTAACAGTGCTAAGGAGTCTCTTATATGTTGCTGGTCGTCAGCCACTAATATTGTGTTATTTGGCATCGCCTCACCGTTTGTAATGGTCTAAAAATAATGTATTTTAATCGTATTGCAACGCTATTTGAGGATGCACGCTTGTGGCTTTTCGAGTGGGTAGCCATGTTGCTATAATCCCAACAACAATCAGTATAATAGGGATTGAAGCAAAAGTAATAAGATCCCACGATTTCACGCCATATAATGAGCTAGCCAATAACCTTGCCCCAAGTAGTGAACACAACAGACCAATAATTGCGCCCAGAGCAACAGGTTTTACCGTATCTAGCAGTATCCATTTACGGATAGCACTGGGGTTTGCGCCAACAGCCATACGAATGCCAATTTCATTGATTCGCTGACTCACCATATTGTCGCTTATTCCGTATACACCGATGCTTGCTAAACAAAGCGCGATAATGGCGAATATCCCCATAATATTTAACAGAATTTTCTCCGAGAGGATAGATTGATTCGTGAGTGTTTCAAGCGATTCAATGAGGATCATAGGTGCAGTCGTTTCAAGTTCAACAGACGCGCGCAGCATATTAGCTTTGAGGTCGACATTGCTCGAATTTTGGGTTTTTACTAGAAAACTCATCCCCGGATAATCATGTTGAGTGACAGGCAAAAAGAATTCACTCTGCACTGATGCGCGCAGACCATTGTGTTTCATATTGCCGACCACACCTACTACCCGTTTGTCTCCTATCCATTGCGGCAATTGCAGGGTTTTACCTATAGCTGTTTCAGTTGGCCAAGCTGCGTTAGCAAGGTGTTGATTAATAACGACTACTTTAGGACTATCTGCTGTGTCTCTGATATCAAACTCGCGACCTTCTATAATTTGAACCCCTAAAGTCTCAAAATAGTCAGGCGTGATTGAACGTAATGCAGCTCTTGGCTCTTCTCCTGATGGCACGGCTGGTGCGCTAGGGTAAGAATAAGATACTGGAAAATCGATACCTGTTCTACTCATCGGCATAGTCGATGTTGCCGCAACTGAAACGACAGAAGGTTGCTCTTTAAGCTTCTCAACAAGAGACAACCAGTAAGCAGAACGCGTTGGCTTTGGATCAAAATTGGTGGCAAGCCACACGTGTCCGGTGGTTATATTTTTACTGTTAAATCCGGTTTCTTGTTGCGCCAGTTGAGTGTAGCTTTTTAAGAGCAAACCAGTAAAAATTAGCAGCACCACAGCAATAGAGACCTCACCTGCTACTAATATTCTACGTACACGCTGACTGTGTTTGTCGCCGGTGGCTTTACCGCCCGCTTGTTTAATTGCATTAGCGAGCTTTTTAGGGTTGGCAACGGTATAGCCAGGAATGATTGAGGTGGCTATAGTCGCAAGAGTGATTAGCACGACTACCGCAAACACAGCGTTGGCATCAATGCTCACTTCATACATTCGAGGAAGGCGGCTGCCCATCATGCTTTGAATCCCTTCTAATACCCAAGCCGCAAGCAGTAAACCAAAGGCGCCACCAATAACGCATAATAAACTGCTTTCGCTTAGTAACTGCCTGAGCAAGCGGCCACGAGTGGCGCCTATTGATACTCTGACAGCAAGCTCTTGCGTACGGTTTGTAAACTGAGCAAAGCTCAGGTTGACCACGTTAAGCACAGCAATACAAAATACAGCGAGTACCGATGCTAGAAGCAAATATAGTGCACCGCGGCTATCTTTTACCATATCATCGAGCATCGATACATAGCCAATCTTATACACAGTTTCCGCATTGTCATTTGAGGTATCGATAACACGTTGCCAGCCAGCAGATTGCGCAAGTGCTTGGTCAATTGTTAAGCCATCTTTTAGTCTGCCTACTAGGTTGACTGGCCTGTCGAGTGTGTCGATAGCCGTCCAAAAGGAGCCACCTGCATAGCCCATATCTTCATAGCCACGCGGCATAACTGCGATTATATTCACGTCTTGTTTATTTAGGCGAAGCGTTTTATTTAGTACATCAGGTCTTGCTTCAAGCTCTTGCTGCCAAAACTCATAGCTGATAATCACATCGTTTGTGTTAATGTCACTTTCATCAAACCACCGTCCAATGATGGGCTGCAAACCATAGGTTTTCATGTAATTTACGCTGGTAAGCAGAAGCGTTAAGGGCTTTTGTATATCACCTACTTCAAGCGTAGTTTGGTCGTAAGCATAAAACGCTAAATCTTCTATAGGTGCCGGTGTATTTTTTAAGCGCTCGTAAAAGTTAATAGAGGTAGACCGGCTCACCGCTCCAGTTTTGTTATTGACCGTTTGTACAAGTACCAGTTGTTCTGAATCTGGGAATGGTAATGGTTGTAAAAGTACATTGTTTACCAAGGTATACATGGCAGTGGTTACGCCTATACCCACTGTGAGCGTGAGTAGGGCAATAATAGTGTAAAGCGGCTTTGACTTTAAGTTTCTCAAGCCAAATTTGATGTCTGTAATAAACGTTTCCATTGTGCTTTCCTTAGTTTGCGTTAGCTACACTGCAACACTCTGGGCCATTGGGTGCGCGGCTAATTGCTCGTCAACCAATTTTCCATCGAATAACTGCACCACTCGGTTGGCAATATCAGCGTATCGATTGTCGTGCGTTACCATGCAAATGGTTGTGCCTTGTTCATTAAGGTCTTTTAATAGCTGAATAACAGCTTCACCATTTTTTGAATCGAGGTTGCCGGTTGGCTCATCTGCTAAGAGTAATGTGGGGTCGTTTACGAGTGCTCTTGCCACTGCAACGCGCTGCTGCTGACCGCCCGAAAGCTGACTTGGGAAATGTCGGTCGCGATGACTCATACCGACCTTTTCTAAGGCAAGCGATGCTTTTGCTTTTCGTTGTTGTTTGTTTAAGCCTTTTTGATATTGCAAAGGCAACTCGACGTTTTCAAACACTGTGAGGTCACCAATCAAGTTAAACGCCTGAAAAACAAAGCCGATTGATTCGCACCGTAGCTTTGCCCGCTGATCGAGACTCAGGTTGTCGGTCGATTTTGCATTTATCAAGTATTGCCCCGTACTTGGCACATCTAGCAAGCCCAATATGGATAAAAGCGTCGACTTTCCGCAACCTGAGGGGCCTGAGATAGACAAAAACTCACCTTGATTAATATCAAAACTTATTTTGGACAAAGCGTGAGTTTCTATCTCGCCAGTACGGTAAACCTTGTTAACGTTTTCTAAGCTAATGATGGGGTTTGATTGAGTCATAGTTATCTCCATATTGACTATTTATTGGATAATTCGTAATTGTTTATGTTGGCGGTATTCGCTCATGTCTGACACAACCACTCGTTCACCGAGTTCAAGCCCTGACAGCACTTCGATAGTAGAAATCGATGCCTTACCTAAGTGGATGCTCTCTAATTTTGCATGTTGGTTTGTGTCGTCTAGCTTGAATAGCTGAGCGTTTGATAGGGCAGTGGCGCCGCTGGGGCGATCTATATAAAGTGTATTGCTGATGCGTTCCACGACAATCGTGCCGATTATACTTAAGTCTGGTCTTGCGCCAGCAGGCAAATCTTCTATTAGCGTTACATCTACCTGAACATTTCCGTTAATTACCCTTGGATCGATTCGCAGCACTGTGCCGGCTACCAAGCCGTTGCGAGTGTCCACTGAAACAGGTAAACCAAGCTGTAAATCCTGTACTAAGTTTTCTTGTACTTGTAACTCTGCAATAAGAGAGTCGGGCCGTGCGACTCTGGCAATGTTGCTTCCCATTTCTATGCGTTGCCCAATATCAACAGATATTTGCTGAAGTACACCGGCAATATCAGCGGTGATAGTAAGTGCAGATATTTGGTCTTCATAGTGGCTGACCATATTTCTGTATTTTCTTACTTGCGCTTCTTCAGCCGCTAGCTTCGCATTGTTCAATTGTATTCTATGCTGCTGCGTTTCAATTCTTATATCTAAAATGGCTTGGCTTTGTTTTGTATTAAGCACCGTTTTTGCAAATTCTAAATCAGAAATAATGTGTTTTTTGGCAAGCGGTTTTTCTGCTTGTTCATTAAGTTGGGCAGCTTGTAGCGCCATTCTAGCTTGCATGATTTGCAGCTTTTGTTCTAGGGTTTGTTCTTGCAATTGCGCTTTAAGCGCAAGTAAGTTGGCTTCAGCAGTGTCTAATTCCCAGCGAGCTCGCTGCAATTCGCCAATTAACAAGGGGTTAGATAATTGGGCAAGAACGGTGTCTTTTTCTACAACAGCACCGGGTTTCACTAATACACTTTCTACACGACCTGCAGTATTTGCTGCTATCCAGCGAATTTCGCTAGGCGCTAAGACTCCTACGCCGCGCACCTGTCGAGTAAACTCACCTTGTTGCACCTCACTTATCCATAGTTCTGATTCATCGACACTAGGCAAAGCAGGTTTTAAAAATGCGTAAGCAGCAAATACAGTCGTAATTAATATCACTGCGAGTCCAATGCGAACATACATGCTGTTTTTCAGATTCGTTTGTTTGTCTTCAACTTGTATATCCACGGATACTTTTCCTTTGATGCTAACAAGCTTGCGTTGCTATATTTGTTAGCGAGTTACTGCTTGCTCTAACTATTACCTTTGCGAGTAACATTGCGAGGACCGTGCCAGATTTTAATGAAATGTAAGTTTATGATTTATATCTAGAATGTGATTCTTGGGCTGTCTTTAAAAAAATCGTAGTGTTCGTTATTGAGAATTGGATTTGTGAAAGTGAACACCACGGCCTCAATGAGTCGTTAGGGCTGAGGTGTTCATAAATGACTTTGGCGCAAGTTCTCTCGGGTCGACCTATTGCTCATCGTCTTGACAAAACAGCTTATAAAGCACCGCAATGACTTCTTTTACCTCAGTACTATCCAATGAATAGTAGATAGTTTGCGCATCGCGCCGCGTTTTTACGTAAGCTTCTCGTCTCAACCATGCCAAATGCTGAGACAATGACGATTGAGGTATAGCAATCAGGTCATTAAGCTCAGATACGCTCATTTCTTTCTCTTGAAGTACACACAAGATCATCAGGCGATAGCGGTTCCCTAGTGTTTTAAGTAGGTCGACCGCATGCTGTGCATTGGCTTCCATTTTTGCAAAGTCTTGCATGATAAAAAGGCTTATCCTTTCGTTATTTTTGTTTTAGCGGCTTTCATTCGACTTGCCGCTATCATGCCAATAATCATAGCAACAATAAACCCAAATATTTTTTCTTCAAAGCCTGTGATGTTCGCAACAGCTGGCCCCGGGCAAATTCCTGAAATTCCCCATCCTAGCCCAAAGATAACCGCTCCAATAATAAGAGGCTTGTCGATTGCTGTGGTGGTAGGGACATAAAATTTTTCATCAAACAAAGGTTGTGACATTTTATTTTTTACTAGCTGATAAGATGGCGTAAAAACCAGTAAAGCACCGCCCATTACAAATGCGAGGCTTGGGTCCCATTCACCGGCTACATCTAAAAAGGCCAATACGATAAGCGGGTCAACCATGCCTGACACCGTGAGGCCAAGCCCAAAACCTAAACCGGCCAAGAGTGCGAAAAAGTAATTCATTACGCACCCCCAACAATATGACGTATGACAAAAACAGTCACTGCGGCAACTACCATAAATGTGACTACAGCGGTTATGGAGCGAGCTGAGAGTCTGCCCATACCGCAAATACCATGACCGCTTGTACAGCCAGAGCCATAAGCGCTGCCAAAACCGACCAATAAGCCGCCTGCAATTATTACCCACCAACTTGCGTCTATTTCAGGGAGCTTGTAACCCGATGGTGCTACCAATAAGGGGCCAAGTATTAGTCCAATTAGAAACATCCATCGCCAACCATTGTTAGCCCCTCTTTTTAGCACATTGCCAACAATGCCCGAGATACCGGCGATGCGTCCGGTTGCAATTAACAATAAAAGTGATGATGCACCTAAAATAGCGCCACCAATTAGAGGGTCGATAAAATTCATAAAGTTTCTCCTACGAAGGATAAAGGTTGCTTAATATAACGCCTGCCGTTGCTTTCTTTCTTGGGAAGTCGGCCTGCCGATATATTTAATTGTACTGCAGGGTATAATAGGCGAGGAATATCTAGAGTCTCGTCTCTGGACTCTCTCAAGCGCACAAAATCATCACACGTCACATTCTTATTAACATGAATATTAAATACGCGGCTTTGTTCGACGGTGCACTGATATTTAAGCTCTCTACCCGCTGGCTGATAATCGTGGCACATCCATAGTTTTGTGTGGCTGGGCAAAGCATGCAATTTTTCGATACTTTTAAATAGTACCGAAGCGCTGCCACCTGGGAAATCGCACCTCGCTGTTCCGCCATCTGGCATAAATAGAGTATCGCCAACAAATGCATTGTCGTCGACCAAATAGGTGACGCTATCGTTGGTGTGGCCGGGTGTGCTAAGCACAGTGACTTTGTATGATCCCAACATAAAGTAATCGCCATCTTCAAACAATTTGTCGAAATGGGCTTGACCGCCAGTGTAGTCGTCCAGAGATAGATTAAAAAAGTCAATAAAGGTTTTTTGAACGTGCTTAATGCCCGAGCCTGCTGCTATTTTACCCCTTATCTTTGCACCCAAATAATGGGCTGCAGAAATATGATCGGCATGTGCATGGGTTTCGAGTATCCATTGGATATTTAATTTTTTTTGTTCAATAAAGGCAATCTGTTGGTCTGCAAATTCGGTCCAAAGCTTGCCCGAATGAGCGGTATAATCGAGCGCGCTGTCGATGATCATAGCATCAAGGCTTTGAGCATCATAAACCACATAGCTTATTGTCGAACTCGCCTGATGGAAAAATGTTTTTATCGAAATCACACATTACTCCTAGCAATTTTATTTATATATCGTATATTATAAATATACAATGTAAAGAGTATTTGGACATAATTTGTTAACTATTTTGTTTGGCGCTATTTTTATCGGCCTAAGTTTGGGCCTACTGGGTGCGGGCGGCTCAATTATTACTGTGCCGCTGCTTGCATATGCTGTGGGCTTTACTGAAAAACAAGCGATTGTAGGTGCTTTATTTATAGTAGCGGTAATAAGTGGTGTGTCGGCATTGCTTAATTTACGTAATGGGCACATTCATTTTAAAGCAGTGATTTGGTTATCTATAGCAGGCATGGCGGGCAGTGGTTTAGCAGCAGGTTTGTCTAATTACATTAGCGGTGAGTTACAGTTTATTTTGTTGGCAGGCATTATGTTGCTGGCGGCTTGGCGCATGCTGGGCAAGCAAGCCCCTACACTACAACACGAGCAAGCTGGTAAACTTCGGCTGGGTTTTACTGGACTTGGTTTAGGTGGAGTCACCGGTTTAGTTGGCGTGGGTGGCGGCTTTTTAATTGTGCCGGCCTTAGTCACATTAGCCAGACTCCCAATGCGTGCAGCTGTGCCAACAAGCCTAACAATCATATTTTTTAATGCCAGTGCCGGCCTTGCCAATCATTTTGTCGTGAATACACAGATGATGCTTAACTTGCACTGGAAGACGCTCCTTATTTTTTCCAGCGTTGGCATTTTGGGCAGCCTGATAGGCCAAAGCATCGCCAAACGTTTACCTCAGCAAAGTCTCAAAAAAGGTTTTGCTTACATCATTTTAGCCACAGCAGTGGGCATGCTTATTCACTCATCTATGCAATTCTTCAATTAAGGGGATTTTTATGAAATTATTAACCGGCAGGCAATTAGTCAGTTACATTCAGCTCGAAATTCAACAGTGCGACTGCGCAGCGCTTGACCAAGCACTTAAACAAAACGCTATCGTGATTGATATACGCGAAGAGTCTGAAGTCACATTGGGCATGGTACCTGGAGCAACGCATATTCCTCGTGGCGTACTAGAAATGGAAATCACTTCTCATGCTAATGTTAAAGACTGCGAGAATCCACTGGAAGCTTTAGCAGCCAGCTCAATTTATTTATACTGCCGGTCGGGTGCGCGCTCCGCATTGGCTGCAAAGTCTTTGCGCGAAATGGGACTCGAAAATGTATGGTCAGTTGCGGGCGGGTTTAATGATTGGCAAGCACAAAACAGGCCTATCAACTCAAACAAACAAGCCAAAGTGTGGGAAGTGGACGGCTTATTTGCATGGGAGCAAGGTGGTGGTATTTAGTTACCCACTTGCGAGCTTTTGATAAGTTTTAAGCCTCATGCGCTTAAACAATATTAGCATTCACCACATAGTTCGATTCGCAAAATCGACTTCTATGTGCCAGACTAATTGTCTTTAGAACGACAATCAATAAATCAGCTTAACCATGGTTGAGTTGTTTTGCTGCATAATTATAATAATTGAGAGGATACCCATCTATGCACACGCTTTTTCTTAGTATGTGCCGTTGCCTGACGTATTTTGTGTTAGTAAGTGCTGTTGTTAGCACATTAGTCTCCAACGTAGCCTTTGCCGACCAAACCAGTCATGTTTATGGCTTGCACGACAGAACAAATAATAAAACAGCGTTTGTTAACGCAACTGTTGTTACCGAGCCCGGAAAAATAATCAAGAACGCAGTTGTGGTTATCGATAATGGGTCTATTTTGTCGGTAGAGCAAAACGATGATGTACCCGTTGACGCCACTATTATCGATTTAAGCGGTCACTGGTTATACGCCGGATTTATCGACCCTTACGCTGACTATGTGTTTGGAACCGAAGTGTCTACGCCAAGATGGGGCGATCCACCTAAGTACGAGGGCGACCGAAAAGGGGGCAATGCTTGGAACGACGCCATTCATGCCCAAATCAACTGGGTCGACACCTTCAAAGCAGACGAAAAAGCCGCTGAACCTTATCTCAAAAACGGATTTACAGCGGTTCAAACTGCGCGTCAAGACGGTATTTTTCGTGGTAGAGGCGTGACCGTGTCGCTTGCTGACGATATTCCGAATAATGTTATTTATAATGCCAACGCGATGCACTTTGGGAGCTTTAACAAAGGAAGCTCTAAACAAAGTTACCCATCATCTTTAATGGGGAGCATTGCATTAATTAGACAAACCCTGAGCGATACCCAATGGTATAAGCAGGCAAACGGAAAAACATCATCGCTAATAACGGGCGAACCTGTGGAATACAATTCAGCGCTGGCAAGCTTAGCGTCTTTGGGTAGCGAAGGTATGGTTTTTGATGCTGGAGACAGTTTATCAGTGGTGCGCGCCCACGCTTTGTTTTCTGAATATGATGTGAACGCTGTTTATTTAGGAGATGGCCTAGAATATTCACGTTTGAGTCAGATAAAAAATATTGGCGCGACCTTAATATTGCCCCTTAACTTTCCAAAAGCGCCTGAATTAGCGAGTTTTGAAGACCAGCTAGATACGTCACTTGCTGAACTACGCCATTTTGAACGTGCACCCGGTAATCCGGCTATGCTAGAACAAGCGGGCGTAACCTTTGCTTTTACGCAGCACGGCCTAAAAGACAAAAAAGACTTTTTTAAAGCCGTAAATAAAGCAATAAAACACGGCTTGAGTGAATCAACTGCATTAGCCGCATTAACCACTACCCCTGCTAAAATAGCTGGCGTCGACAATATCGCCGGTAAAATTGCTAGCGGTTATCGAGCAGATCTCGTGATTGCCGATGGTAATCTTTTTGACGGTGGCAAAATTAAAAAAGTATTTTTGCAAGGCGCGGGCAAAGAGTTTGAAGAGCTTGCTCCCACTAATTTTGCTGCTACTTATGATGTTACTGTTGGCGACAAATCGTATCTTTTGACTCTCGAACAAAAAGATAAAAAAGTATCGGGCTCTATGAAGCTGCAAGGTGATGGCAGTTTTACCGCCGACCTCAGTAATGTTCAAACTAGCAAAGACCAAATCAGTTTTGTCGTATCTTTATTTGAGGATAGCAAAACCACAATTAATGGTTTTACCGGTCGTCTAATTGATAACGACTTAAGCGGTAACTGGTTGTTTCCAGATTTAACCAGAGCGCCAATACAGCTTGTTAGAACCGATGCTCAAGCTTCATCAAATGATGAGGCGTCTTCTGATTCTGTTAAAACAAAAGATGCCAAGGCAACGGACAAGTCAGACACTACATATCTATCAAACCTCACTTATCCTAACCGTGCATTTGGCCTTAGCCAGCCAATAGAGCAGCAAAATCTACATATCAAAAATGCCACTATATGGACATCTGAAGATGAAGGCATGCTTGAGAATGCAGACATGCTGGTACGTAACGGTAAAATTAGAGAAATTGGTGAAGACTTATCTACCCCTCGCGGGTACGAAGTCATTGATGCGACTGGCAAGCATATTACCGCCGGTATTATTGATGAGCACAGTCACATTGCTATAAGCGGTGGCGTTAACGAAGGCAGTGACGCGATAACTAGCGAGGTTCGTATTGGTGATGTTGTAAACCCTGAAGATATTAATATTTATCGCGCGTTAGCGGGTGGCACAACGGCTGCACAGCTATTACACGGTTCTGCCAACCCTATTGGAGGGCAAGCGCAGGTTATTAAATTGCGTTGGGGCGAAGACGCCGATGGCTTAAAAATGAAACAAGCGCCGCCTTCGATTAAGTTTGCCTTAGGTGAAAACGTGAAACAAAGCAACTGGGGTGAAGAGTTTACTATTCGTTATCCGCAAACCAGAATGGGCGTAGACAGCATTATGCGCGACACGTTTTTGCGCGCGCAAGAATACAAAGACAGCTTTGCGCGCTTTGATGATTTAAGCCGCCGAGCAAAAGAGCAGTCTGCACCGCCTCGCCAAAACTTCAGGTTAGATGCTGTGCTTGAAATTCTTGAAAATGAGCGCTTTGTTCACGCTCACTCATATGTTGCTTCAGAAATATTAGCTTTAATGGAATTGGCCGAAGACTTCAATTTTACCATCCAAACCTTTACGCACATTCTTGAAGGTTACAAAGTGGCCGACGAAATGGCCAAGCACGGCGCATCTGCCTCTAGCTTTGCCGACTGGTGGGCATACAAATTTGAAGTGCTTGATGCAATACCGGGTAATACGTGTTTGATGATGCAAAACGGCGTCAATGTATCGGTTAATTCTGACAGTGGCGACCTGATTAGGCGCCTAAACACAGAAGCCGCCAAATCTATTAATTACTGCGGTATGGACCCGCTTGATGCAATAAAAATGGTTACTATTAACCCTGCAAAACAGCTTAAAATTGATGAACACACAGGTAGCTTAGCAAAAGGCAAAGATGCAGATTTTGTTATCTGGAATGCAAACCCATTATCTATTTATGCCAAAGTTGAGCAGACGTGGATTGAAGGTCGCAAATATTTCGATATGCAAGCCGACGCTATTAGCAGAGAAAGCCTGGCAGCGGAAAAAAGTGAGTTGATTCAGAAGTTTTTAACAGCTTCTAATAATGGTAAGAAAAAGGGTGCTGAGCAAATGAGTAAACCTCATTTTGCTGCTTACTTGTCGAAAATTGCTGCATCTTCTACCAGTGGCCATTCTCATACATCAAACGCGGGCTCATATTCTTCTCGCTACTTGTTAAAAGACGACACCGTTTGGCACTGCGAAGACAACTTTGATTATTGGCACTATATCTCCGGTAAGCAAGCACGTGACAATCAGTCCGGACACACGGGAGGGCACCACTAATGAAAGCTTTAACTTCTTTTTATAAAACAAAAATGACAAGCCTTGCTCTTAACAAGCCTGCACTTACATCGTCGCTTTTCTTAAAAACACTGTCGAGCTGCGTGTTGTCAGTAACGTTATTTTCAAGTGCTTATGCACACGACATGGTGCCCGGTAAAGTGCCGGCTAATCCTGTTTTGTTTCAAAATGCTACCTTGCATACCGCAACTGATGGCATAAAAGCAGACCACGACATGGTAGTAGACAATGGCAAAATCATCGCTATTGGCAAAGGGCTAACAGTGCCAGAAAACGCTGATGTGCTTGATATGACAGGCAAACATATTTACCCAGGCCTCATTGCTTTGAGCACCACTATAGGGCTGGTGGAAATTGGCGCTGTTCGTGCAACTAACGACCAAAGAGAGACCGGCGGGTTAACCCCTGAGGTTGAAGCATACGTGGCATTTAATGCCGATTCTGAAATTATCCCTACGGTGCGAGCAAATGGGATAACCCATGCTGAAGTTGCGCCTTTGGGCAACGGCCAAGCATCGGTCATGCAATTAGACGGGTGGAATTCGCCAGACTCAGTCGTGAAGAAAAACTCGGCTATGCATTTAAACTGGCCAAGAGCGGGCATTAATAAATCGTTTTGGGAGCGCCGCTCGGTTGAGAAACAAAAAGAGGACAATCTAAAGCGGCTCACTGATCTCGAAAAAACATTTGAGTTGGTAAAAGTGTATCACCAAACCCGAAGCAACGACCCATCAAGCTCAATTGATGTGCGCTGGGAAGCAATGCGTTCGGTCATAAGCGGCGATATGCCATTGTTTATTCATGCCAATGATTACAGGCAAATGGAGCAGGCAATCGCTTTTGCAAAACGACACAGCCTCAAAATTGTATTAGTGGGAGGTGCAGATGCAACATTGGCGATAGACTTACTCAAGTCTTCGAAAACACCGCTGATATACACTTCACCTTGGGGCATTCCAAGAAAGAGCGATCAGGCATATGACGTGGCTTATCAGATTCCGGCCATGCTAGAGCAAAACGGCATTCCTTTCGCTTTAGCGATTGAAGGTTACTGGAACGTAAGAAGCTTACCATTTGCCGCAGGCCAATCTGTAGCCCATGGCGCAAGTAAAGAGCAAGCGCTTCGCTCTGTGACTATCGAGCCGGCTCGTATTTTGGGTATCGATGATATAGCGGGCTCATTGGATGTTGGCAAACAGGCAAACATTGTGGTGAGTGAAGGCGACCTATTCGACCATCTTACCCACAAAGTCACTATGATGATGATAGAAGGCCGCGTAGTAGATTTAAACAGCCGCCATACTCAGCTTTATGATAAATATAAGCAGAAAGAAGCAGAGTAAATACTCAAGTCAGTCATAAAGCCCCTGAAAAGGGGCTTTTCTTATTTCAAATCGAGCATTGGCGCAAACAGAGATTGCTTGCGAGATGCACGCTACAATTAGTATCTCTGATAACGCTTTTTTTTAATAATCAAGCCTCGAGTTTGATCACTAATAACAGCGGACTAGACCATTGGGTTGATTAGTAGTAAGTTACCCGAAATTAGTGAATTGAAAAAAGTCCATTTATGAAAAAGGCTCTCATCAGCATAACCGGCATCGTTAGTTTGTTAGTGTTGCTCGGTTTTATATTCAAAGACACTTTAATCCAGACTATTTATGGTGCATTGACACAAGACATGTTTATCAGCGAAGACACCGATAGTTTTGACCCCGGTAGTGAGATTGGGCAAAAGTTTCCTCTCATCGATGCGACCTTTGATGGAAAACAAATCAGCTCAATTAAGAGTTTCCATGGTGAGAAGGGCACAATATTTGTCGTCAGTCGTTCTCTTGATTGGTGCCCCTACTGTATGAAACAGATGGCAGAAATTAACGATAAGCTAGAACAATTTCAAAGCGCAGGAATCAATGTAGTAGGGTTGACCTACGATCCACCAGAAAAACAACAGCCATTCAAAGACAAATTCAATATTGCCTATCCGATTTTTAGTGACAATAATGCAGCTTCAGTCAAACAATTAGGAATACTTAACACAGACTATGAGCCCGGTGATGATGCCTACGGCATTGGACACCCAGGCGCATTCATTTTAAATAGCGAGGGCGAAATCGTAGCCAAAATCTTTGTCGAAGCCTATTCACTCCGAGTAGATGCGCTTTCGTTAATGGAATATGCAAAACAAGCTTTGGAATAAGGCAGACTAAACTCAAATAAGATGTATGCTATTAATTTGCGCTGCATTGACGGGTTAGATGCCGATGAGTTATGCAGTGGCACTTTTGATGGTCAAAATTGGACCTTAAGCGCCGAAAAACTACTAGCTGAAAAAAGGAGCCAAAACGGCACCTAAAAAAGTAGCGCCGCGTTAATTTGGGTCGATGGTGCTTATTTTTCTCACTATCTTGCCCTGGCAACATATGCAGTCAGTGAATTATCCAATCGCATGTGATATTTTTAAATTCTGAATTCGATTGTACTCAAGATAACTTAAGGAAGAGTTTTGAATAAGCCCCTAAATATAATTTTCCTCGTTATTGTTGCCGCATTTTTTTATTGGCTTGGCAGCTTAAATGCATCAAATAGCACAAGCCCTGAGAACAAGCTCTACGCAGACAAACAGCTATCAAATGAGCCTAAAACACAATCGAGCAATCACCAAGTACCAAACGCTAGTTTGCCCAATAACACTTCAAATGCTGAACTTTCATCTGACTTAGTCGAAGACTTAACGAACAATAAAAAAACATATGAAGAGCTAGCAGAAGAACTCGCTACTTTGACTAAAACATCTGACGGGGTAAATGCAGAGTTTTATCGGCTCAAGCAGAGATATGATGCCGCTCGAACCCGACTGTTAAAAGCAGGCCTTGATGAACCTACTTCTATTTCAAAAGAGGAAGTCTCTAAAATATTACCGCCTCCCTTTGACGGTGTTGTTGCCAATTCTTCCCCTGACTTTATTGATAAATTTAAAGATTTGCATGAAGAAGAGCAAGATTACGATTGGGCAATACAGATGGAGTCAAAAATTTCTGACTTTTTTGCATTGCATGAAAATCGCGATTTAGTGGAATTAGTTAAAGTTAATTGCAAAAAGAGTCAATGCGAAATATATGGACATCAACAAGACAGCGCTTCATTAACAAAGCTTATGCAAGACCTGCAAAGTCAGGAATGGTTTTTTGCCGTGCAAACTAACTCCATGACCGGAGATATCTCGTCTGACGAAGAAAACGATACAGCGCGTTCTTACTTTTATATGATGGCGAACATGTTTCGTGAGGAAATTGTACAATAGAACCGCTGTTTTTATGATTTAGTTGCTATTGGATAGTGCTCCTACTTTATCGGCTACAGTATTGAGTGCAACCACAGAAAACCCTCGGTCGTAAAAATGCACAACGCGGCCTTGTTCGTCGATGATGATTACTCTTGAATTTTTGGGGCTTTCATTGCCAGTAAAGCGCAAGCGCTTCGCTCTGTGACTATCGAGCCGGCTCGTATTTTAATCATCGTTCTGCGGCCATTTCATCTGTGCGAGGAACAGAACAAGTAGCCCAACCACGGTTTTCTATCACAAATCACAAATCACAAATGACAAATGCGGTAATGCCTTGGCCTTCAGACGTCAGTTTATGGAGTATATCGCCTGTATAGTCGTCCTACAGAGCTATTCAATTTGTTTTGATTATGCCATACTCCCAAACGGTTTTTGGTAAACCCAGTAAATTATGGAAACTTTATATTGATAAACGCAGTTCTTTTGCTTTTGTCTGTTTTTATGTAGTAAATCATGGAGTAGTTTTTTGATGTCCCTAGCAGTAAAAAAAATCAGTCTTTTCAGTATTCTTGCATTCACTTTTTCTTCACTTTCTTTTGCTTCAACAATTAAAGTTGAAGGTAGTTTTATTCAAAAGCAAGAATATAGCATCACCAGAGATGCTAGCGGTATAATCGATAGTACTGAATTAATAACGAACTTCGCAGATGTGCCAAGTTCAGTTATCAAAACGATGGAATTTAATCCAACCAGCACTGAAAACCAATCAGTGGTCAATGTTGTTGATAGCTTCGTTGACCCAGATGTTGCAGTTGATTCTACACGAGCAACATATTTTGCAGATTTAACTGGCCCCGACACGCCATTTACCAGCGAACTTTTGGATTTAGTTGATTTTGCAGACTATGAGTCTGTTACGGACATAAGAAATATATTTGTTAGTCAGCAAAGCGTGCTTGATTTAGCGACTAATATTACTGACTTTGGTCAAGATATTAGTTTTATTTTTGGTACAACGAGAAGAACGGTTATCGAAGACCAAGAAGGCACAACAAATCGCAGCTTTATATATTTTTTTCAGATATTGTTTGACTTACCTAGGCCTACAAGCGAAGCAGATTTTTTCGACATAACACCGGGTTCAATAAACGATATTTTAACGGGGTTTCATGGAAGCAATGCCATAATTGTTGAGCGACTCAGTATGAGTCAATCAAGAGAATTAAACTCTGGCGAGTTTTTCAGGCAAAGTAGCTCAGTCACATACGTGGGCAATGCTTTGGTTTCTATGCAAGTTTCGTCACCCAGCATAGTCATCTTATTTGCTTTATCGATAGCGCTGTTAATAAGACGACAACTAGTGCGAAAGTAGTTTTTACTCATTAATGACTTCTATAGACCTTACTTTTTCGACTAAGGCATTGAGTGCAGCCACAGAAAACCCTCGGTCGTAAAAATGTACAACGCGGCCTTGTTCGTCGAGTATGATTACTCTTGAATTTTTGGGGCTTTCATTGCCAGTAAAGCGCTGTACCCTGTCACCGTCTTTATAGACGGTGATAACGTCACTCCAGATTTCCCGAGGAATACCCTCACGCATGGCGTCGTCGAAGCGAGTGCTAAATAAGCGCGGGAAAAACCCTTGGATGGCAGGTATTTCGTAGATTGGGATGCGAATATTTTTCATGTCTAGGCCAATAAGCCAGCGGTCTATGTCAAACTGCGATTTGTGGACGTAGCCAAAGAGCAAAACTGCGGGTTTGCCTGCCATTTGTTCAGGAATAGTATATTCAGTGCCGTCTAAACTTGCCCCGACAAACGACAGCAGTGGCTCGCCCTCTTTAACTTGGGATGGGTAGTTGTATGAAGCACAACTTGATAGTAGTAAACAGAGCGTAAGAGCATATACAATGCGCATTAGTGTAGGTTCTCTTATTTATTGAATTTAAAGATAATTACGAGTTTGTTAGCGCAATAGATTATATTTGAGAGCTATCGTTACTTTTACAGGTCAAAATTTTTCTTATTCAAACCCAGACCAAACATTGAAGTGGTCTTAGTATATTATGGACAGTCATATGAAATATGTTTCAAGCTAAGCTTTAGTCTTCTCAATTTCGTTTTTAAGCGGCTGCACTGCTATAGGAGCAGCGGCGGATATCGCATTACTCAATATTGATGACAATAATGGTGAACACAATAGCAATGCTAATCAAAAAACATCCGATGTACCATTTACTAAATTAGGCGCTAATATCGACGCGGCTATCATTGGTGGCTTGGTCGACGATTATAAACAATCACAAAAAGCCTCATCGGCACAAATCGAAAGCACAGTAGCAAACGAGCCGGAAGAGCCCCTTACGCCAACCCGTTCTACCTTTGTGGGTTTGTGCGCAAAAAAGTTAGATAAAAATGAAAAATGCTACACACCGGATTACTACAATCAATTCAGAGCGCAATTAGTAGAAAACACTAACACTCTCTAGCTTACATTTTTGAAGGTAAGGTTCTCATTGATGAGAACCAGACAAGTGTTCTTTGCGGGCCCTTTCTAGTGCCTCTACCGTTTTTTCAATATCTGCGTTTTGCAAAAACTGATTGAGTATAGGCATAGCTGCGCTAGACATTTCTTCAGTGGTATCGCGGTCGAAGAATTGAGAAAAACCAGCAGCGTTATCAAGGGTCTGCTTCCCTTGTTGGATAAAATAATCGGTGGGTGCTCTCGCTAAAATATTAGGTGAAATCATACCACTGACTTCATTCAACTCTTCTTGAACTTCCTTACTGGCAAACAATAATAAAAGCTTTTCAACAGTGCTCGTCAGATTTGCATATGCGGGCACTATGAGTAAATCAAGTGGAGCTTCTTCGTAGACTTTCATTTCATCGTTTACAATAGGAAAACGAAAAAACCTAAAATCATCACCCAAGGCTTGTGGTACCGAACTAGTAAAAAAGTTACCAATGAGTGTCATACCTGCTTTTTGATGATACAAATACGGCATCGCCTCCAACCATTCTAGTTTGCTGTGATGCTCTATGAAAAAGCCAGCGTCTATTAAACGTTTCCATTTTGCTAATACATCAACCACGCGAGGGTCATCAAAGCTTTCCTGTCCTTGTAATAGTGATTGATGAAACATTAGGCCATTGATACGCAGATTTAAATAGTCAAACCAAGCCGCAACGGGCCAATTGAATTTTGAGCCAAGCGTTATTGGAGTAATACCAGCGTCTTTCAACTTTTGGCAGACTAGTACGAACTCTTCCCAAGTGTTAGGCGCTGTTAAATTAAGGTTCTCGAAAACAGATTCTCGATAGTAAAAACCCCAGTGGTAATAAGATAAAGGAAGTCCATATTGCCGACCAGTGTAGCTTGCTGCATCAATAGTAGTCCTATTAAATTGAGGCAGTAAATTGTATTTCGCGAAGAAGTTTGAAAGGTCTAGCACCTGTTCTTTTTGAACAACCTGATATAAACGGTTGCCACCTTGCCATGATAAGATGGAAGGGCCTTTACCGTCAGCCAACCATTTACTAAAACTCTTTTTAAACTCTGAATCTGTTTTGAATACTAGTTGAACGTCTATACCAGGATTTTCTGCTTTAAATTTTTCAACATGTTTAACATAGACTTTTTTCTGTATTGCAGTTGCCGTCAAAACACCAACTTCTATTGTTTCGGCGCGCACCATGAAAATCGTGTTTAGCAACAATAGCGCCAGCACAATTAAGTAAGAGAAAATGTTCAAACTATTTATTCCTTTGCCGTTAAATCAATATATCGTTAAAAAGTGTATCGACATTATTTAAAAAGGCATTACTTTTGAATTTAAGAAAAAAGCTAGCGATTGCAATTTCGGGTGTGGTCGCAACCATTATCGTAATTTATACAGTCACTAGCATTGTTGTGAGTCAGTCTATGCTCAAGGCCGAGCTCAAAACAAACATAAATAAAACGACAGAGCGTATTGCTATTACACTTGCCTCGGCTATGTGGAACTATGATATCGAATCTGCTCAAAAAATCGCGGCGTCTGAGCTAGGCACAAATGGCTTGGTCGGTATTACAGCATACAATATGCAGGGTGAAACACTTTTTGAGATAAAATGGGACCGCGAAAGCGAAAGTGCTTCTATTGGTAATTATCAGGGCGATATATTTTTTCAATTAACTAAAGATATTCAGTTTGTTTCTGTTGCAGAGTCTATAAGTGCCGGTTCAGTTGCACTTTTGTTTGATGACGCTTCACTGAACAGTAGTATGTACCAGTCTATTATTAGTGGCCTAATACAGCTTTTTGTACTCACTTCGGCGCTGGTCGTTACCATGAGTTTACTAACGAGTAAATTAGTCGTTGCACCGATTGACATAATTAACAATCGAGTGAAAGAAATAGCCGAAGGTGATGGTGATTTGACGAAACGCGTTGCTTATTCAAACGATGATGAACTAGGCGAATTGTCTACAAATATTAATTCTTTCATAAACCATGTTCACAGTATTGTTCAAGAGGTTTCAGAAGTCTCAGTGCAGCTAGACAAAACGACTCATGATAGCCAAGACAATGTCAGTCAACTAAATGAGCAAGTAAATGAACTAAATACGGGTGTAAGCCAAATTGAAGAGGCAATTACCGCCTTGGGGGAGAGTGCTGAAGACGTTGCAGAACAGGCGAACTTATCTGCAGAATCTACAAAACAGACCACACAACTTGCTCATGAGGGTTCGCTTACTGTTAGTAGTGCGACACAAAAGATAAGAGAATTAGAAAACAGCATTACGCAATCAACGTCTAAAACCGAAGCACTTGAAAGCCATTCACAGTCAATTAGTACGGTAATTGAAGTCATAAAGGATATTGCCGACCAAACCAACTTGTTAGCACTAAATGCAGCGATAGAGGCCGCCCGCGCTGGTGAACAAGGCAGAGGTTTTGCGGTTGTGGCAGACGAGGTGAGGACTTTGGCTAAAAGAACCCAAGTGTCTACGGGTCAGATAACCGAAATAATAGAGCAATTGCAATTACAATCTTCAGAAACACTCGACCTTATGAAGCATGGCCTCAGCTTAGTTGCTGAAAATGTAGAATCGGTTGATAAAGCCGCAAAAACGTTTGAAGAAATAGAACGGGCAATAACTCAAAACCTTAAAGGGTCCAATGTGATTGCCAAAGACGCAGATTCACAAAAAGACACCTTGAAAGAAGTGCGCAGCAGCATTACCGATATTTTATCAAGCAATCAACGAACGCTTGCTATTGCTGAACAAAACTCTTCTATTAACGCCTACGTTATTATTATGAGTGAGTCAGTCTCTAATCTTATTGAAAAGTTCACAGTAGAAGCAGATGAACCTAAGGCCGACAATCCAGAAAGTGAAATCACTCTATTCTAAGACAGATGATAAATGGCAGTAATATAAATATCTTCCTTTGACCCCGTTGTTTATTTTTCATACACTTAAGTGACTACAACGATGAAAAAGGATTTGCCATGTTATTTATCACCAACAGAGAGCCAAAGGGTTCTATTCGCACTAAACAAAATAGAGCGTATAAGTTTGACTTAAATAAAAATGCGCCATCCAATTCGATTTTTTGTTGTTATCGGAACGGCGAAGATGATTATGTTGAGTTAGGGTCAAAAGGCTTTTTTAGTAAAATAAAAGAGGCCGATTACGACCAAGTGCTGTTTTATATTCACGGCTTTAGCAACCTTCCTGAAAAAGATATTTTCCCGCGTACCCAAGATTTGCAGAAACTATTTAATGATAAAGATCCGAAGCTTACCTTAGTAATACCGATAATTTGGCCCTGTGACAACGATATCGGGATTGTAAAAGACTATTGGGATGACCAAGTAAGTGCTGACATGTCTGCATACAGCTTTTATCGCGCCTTAGAGTTTTTTATGAAATGGCGTGACGAACAACCTGAAGATATCCCTTGCCTTAAACGCATTAACGTACTTGCGCATTCAATGGGTAACCGAGTGCTTCGGCAAACCCTCGCAGTGTGGAACAAATATGAGCTAGCCTCTGGTGTGCCATTATTGTTTAGAAATACTTTTTTAGTTGCCGCTGATATTGTTAATGAAAGCCTCGAGCCAAACAAAGACGGCCACTTAATTACTCAAGCATCGCGCAATGTGTCGGTGTATTTTGCGTCTGATGATTTGGCTTTACGCTCAAGTAAAATATCCAATTTAAAAAACAAAATTGCATCGAGGCGCTTAGGTCATTCTGGCCCTGAAAATATGGATAAAGTCGCTTCAAACGTTTATGCGATAGACTGCGACGATTTTAATATTCGATACGACCGGCCCAAAGGGCACAGTTACTTTTTAGGTGACCCAGACGGTAAGCCGGGTTTAGTGTTTGAGCACATATACAGCTCAATTAAAAATGGGCGTGTAAATACTGATCCTGATAATACTCGGGGCGCTGAGGGCTCAGACCCTAAAATTAAGAACGTCATTCTCAAGTATAAGTAAAGTGAGAAACACTGCTCGATAGGTTCTTTATTAGAGCCTATTTTGTGTGCTTAGACTGCGGCAAATGAAGCCACTATAATAAAGCATCAATTCCGCGGTTTAGGCTATCGGTATCAAGCTCCCCATTGTGGCTATAAATCAACTGCCCTTGAGTATCAAAAAACAAAGTGACCGGAAACGTGAATATGCCTTTGTTTTCGGCAGTGATACCGCGGCTATCTATTAGCACTGTTTGGTGTTTAATGTTGGTGTTTTGCAAAAAGCGCGACACTCGCTCTTGAGACTCGGCTTGGTTTAAATAAATAAACGCAATGTTTTGATGTTTTGCGGCAGCTTTTTCAAGAAGCGGCAGTTCGCGCTTGCATGGTTCGCAAGGGGTGGCCCAAAGATTCACCACCACCGGCCTTTGTTGGCTAACATCGATAATTTTAACAGCCTTGCCGTTAGCATCGATAAAGTCATCATTAGGTAAAACCGCGTGAGAACTCGCAACAGCAATTAAAAACGTAAAAGTGCCATAAACGCCTAACATGGTTAAAACGCCGTAGTTTAAAGACTTACGCTGCTTAGATTTAGTTTGAAATATGGCAAATACCACAAGGCTAGCGATAAGAGAAGCGGTATAACTAATGCCTCCATCGGTAAAATTAAGCATTTGCCAAATGCCGTCGAAGTCATCCATGTGTTGCACAACAAACACCAAGCGTCCTGCTACAAGCCCGGATAAAAGAAACAGAAACAAAGCACTTACGCCGCCATTTTTATGCTTGTTTGCCATAATAAGCGTGACGATGGCACCAATGATAATGCCAATGAGCAATACAACGGGCCAAACAGTAAAAGAGGTAAATCCGAGATTAATTGTGTTCAATGCTAGATCCGTTATTTCTGGATAAAAAAAGTGAGTAAAACATTATTTTAAAAGCGCTATTTTATTAATTCGTAAGGGCTAACTGAGAGCTCAATACTAAATACCAACCCATATTGGGCATGTAGCTAGCTGCAAACTTCGTATTGTTGCTAGGTTCAAACACAGGGGAGTGAGTTGTTTCTTGCAACACTTCTTGCAACAATATTGCGGCTGTTTCGGGTGATGAAAGCTCTGCCAACGAAACACTGCCAGCAATATCAGCATTGGCATGTACTTGTACCTTACCTGTGCTGTCGACTAAGAATATTTCACCACTTGCAGCCAATTGTGACTCGCTCAGCATATTTAATACACCATTAAATGAAGTAGCAATGCCCGACAAACCAATGCCGTTGAGCTGTCGGTAGTTTACGTATAAATCGACCCTATTGTTATTTTTGTCATGATAAACGCTAATTAGGTCTTGTTCACCACTAGCAGTATAAGCAAAGTACCATGTGTCGATGCTAGGCTGAAGCACGCGCAAAAAACCTTGATGATTCCAATATTCATTAGTTTGCGTGTTAGCAAATGAAGCACTGGTTAGCCCAAACTCGTCCACTAAAAACTGAAGCTTATCAACCAGAATAGGTGCGTCTTCGGTCAAAGTGCTGTCGTTTATTGAAGCGTGGATGTGTGTATCGTTAGCGACTGTCTTTGCGATCAGTTTAAGCTGTGCGATTCGACCATCTACCCGCAATGCCAAGTTGTTCAAGCCTAACTGCAGGGTTTGTTGGTCGAGCACCTCGTTATTGCGTGCATAACTATTTATGTTAGCTTGATTACCATCGCTAACAAAGCCCATGATAATCACCGTAAATATTGAAGCAATAATGGCAGTCACAATAACGGTTATTTTAATATTGCCAAGCTGATGGTGCGGTGCGTTTTGGGGCATGGAGTTTTCTTCTTCAGATGCGAGTAATTACGTTGATAAAAATCATTATGAGAATATACGCAGTAAGCCTAGTTAAGGGTCTAAACTGTTTTTTGAGCTGACCTTTTTTCAAAAATATGTTTATGATGGCATCACAAATTCGATTTAAGGAAACGATGATGAAAAAAATCAGCATGTTTGTGCTGCTTCTAATCAGTTTTGCCACTATGGGAAGTTCGATGAATGACACTAAAGAGTTTGATGCAAGCTTTACGCATACCGTATTCTTTTGGCTTAAAAATCCTGACAATAGCAGCGACCGCATAGCTTTTGAGACGGCACTTAAAAAGTTTTTAGCAAACTCTGAATATGCAAAAACTAATTTTATTGGTGTACCACCACAGGCAACAAGAGGCGTGGTAGATGGCTCGTTTACTTACTCGTTAATCGTCACTTTTGAGTCTGCTGAGGCGCAACAAGCCTATCAAGACGAAATACCCCACAAGGTATTTATTGAAGAAGCTCAAGGCCTTTGGGAAAAAGTGATTGTGTATGATGCAACGGGCATTTAGCGCGTTTAATGACTGTTGACTGCTTACATAAACGCGCTGGCTTTATTGTGGTCTAAAAAGGGTTTACCGTATATCCCTCTTGTTGCAATAAAGCGTGAGCTGTCATTGCAGATAGTTCAACTTCTACGCCATCAACAAGTTGCGTGACATCGAGTTTTCGACTCGCCGCGCTTTGCCCGCACATTATTACACGCACGTTGTTTTGCAAAAGCGCAAGCACTAGAGCTTGGTTGGCGTTGTCGGCTAAATACTCTTTTTGATAACTCTCGTTGTTGAGCAAGTCAAAAATTGCAGACCCGTGCACAACTAAAGCTAGCCTAATATTTTCTTGTTTAACACCAGCTTTTACGTGCATATTGATAAAACGGGCAAGGCTTTCAAATCGTATATTAAGCTCGCCTTCTTTACCGGCTCTAGCTACATCAAAGGCCACATTAAATTTAGCATCTTCGCTCACGGTGTGAGTTGGCACCTCTGCCGTCATGCCAAATTTTTCGAACACTGGGCCATGTTTAAAAGTAGATTGCTGCGCTACCGCCGGTAAAACGATAAAGAATGCAAATACGATTAAAAGTGTTTTAGCAGTGTTTTTGTACATTGTTATGTCCTTAAAAATAATTTTCTTTAGATTTACTCTAGCTTGCAAAGGCCAAAATAATCTTTGAGTTTAGAAAGTTCATGCACTTTCTCAGCTTTTGCAAGGTCGCAAGACATGTTCATTGGCGAGCCATTATTTTCACTATTTAGTTCGTAATCACCTTTTTTGAAGCGCCAAGCAGTATAAGACTTGCCGTCAAAACTTATGGTGAGTTCCTGACCGATACCAGGGTTGTGAGGAAACAAAGACCAGAACAAAGATTTATGCGATTTTTTGAAAACGAGAATCTACCAGTGTTATCAGTGTTTACTTTTTCTATGAATTCTTCGTTTTTCCATTTGTACCTGTGGGTCAGCTCTGCGCCTTTAACAGGTTTACCGTTTAAGGTAACAAGGCCCGTTACAGGAGAAAATAGAACCAACTCAGAAGAAAAAGTAGACATTGAGAAAAACATCCCCGCAAGAATGATTAGCGCTTTTGGACATTTAAACATCATTGTACACTTAATATCTGTCCACTAAATAAGAAATAGACGCAGCATAGTTAATTTAATAATACTAACCCAAACCAGCGTACATCAGTTAAACAAGCTGTCCCATTGCAAATCCATCTTTTTATGAGCGTCGCTAAGCGGAACGGCTCGATAATAGCTATTGTCAAAACTCACAATACCAAAGCGAGTCAGTTTGGCAAGCGCGTCTTCGATTTCAAAATCGATATCAAAATTAAAGGTATCGCTAAACCATTGTTCAATTTGTTGGTCGAGTTGTTCAGGTGTTTTGGGCTGTTCGCTAATGAGTAAAAAGTAGTAGGCGAGTATGGCTTCTTTGCACTCTTCTTCTTCGGCGGCGTCGACTAAATGATGAAAAACGCCTGCGTTATTATCGAGGTTTTTAAAGTACAAGTTGTCGGCTAAAGCTTTCATAAATTTGAGTTTTCGGTTTTTAAACTTGCTCCATTCTTTAAAGATGAACCCACCAAGTACGCCTGCACCAGCGCCGAGTGCGAGTAATTCTTTTGTGCTAATGGTGACTTCTTCATTGCTTAAACCAAACCAGTAGGCCAATATTCCTGCCACTAACAGTAAAGACGCTCCAAGCTTGGTAATTAACATAATCGCGCCGCCGACGACTGCAGAGCCACCAATAATGACTTTGTCGATAGGGCGCATGCGTACCTCACTATTTGGAAACAGCATTTCTAAATCGGCTTTTGGTACATTTTGAAAAAGCTTGATGATGGTAGAGTCGGGTTCAAACTGGCTGGTATTTCGTTTGTTTTGAGTGAAATAATCAGCATCTTTAAACTTAATATACACCGCGACTTTATCGTAATTGGTAAACGTGACTTCTTGTTTTTTTAAGCCCCAAAACGAACTCACTGTTTCCGTTTTTTGATACTCCCCCCGACGATAAAAAACAACCTCTGCAAAGTCATCAAACTCTACAGCGAGCCTTACTTTAAATAAGGATTCTTCTTGTAAGGCGTCTTGTAAATCTTGTTCGGTAACTTTTTCAAAGTTAGCAGCGTTAAGTACATCAGAAAATGCAGCCGAAAAGATATTTTGCTGGGCTTGTAAGGTTGCTTTATCAAACTGCTTAATTGGCAAAGTGTCGGCATTGGCATCAAATGGCGCATAGCTATCTTTGAGTGTTTCAAGACTTTGGTGATAATCAAAGTGCAGCGTGCTTATAATGAGCTTGCATAGCTTTGAAAATGCATCAACATCTCCTCCAGCAAGCCCTTTGTGATCAATACAAGCCTGAACAAGGTCAGATTTTCTGAGTGGAATAAAGCGGTCTTTATGAAGACTCTTGTGCATAGGTTAATTCTGCTAATTTCGTGTTTTAGCTGAGTATACTCGCTTGCGGAATCTTTGCTATGTGGATAGATAAGCTTTTGTTGGTTTTTATGGGCTTTCAATCGGCAGGTAGATATCAGTAATCATTTCGTGCTCAGCAACCTCAGGAAAAAACGTGACTCGCTCAAGGAAGATGGGGAAATCTCTAAGTTCGAACCCTGAATCGGGTAACCACTGTGAGTATAAATAAGTAACGATTGTTCCGATAGTGTCATCACTACCAATATGTCGTATTTTTGCGCATTTTCCAGCGGGGATGCTTTTGGTCACAATTCCTTGGTCATTTTCGCCAACATCGCTCTGAATAGCACAGCATAAATCAAAACGATGGTCGTCGGGTTTTGTAGAATGAGGGTCGTCATAAAGAAAATTAAAGGTGCGGCTAATGCTCGGCGGCAGTTTATTCATTTTCCGCCACGCGATAAACGCTTGTATTGATTTGTCTAGCAATTGCGGCGAACCTCTGTGCTCTTTTACAGCAACTTGTATCTGGGTAAAGTCGATAATTTCTACTTCAAAGTTTGCTTCATCATTCATAATCTTTTTCCTTAAGCAGATAATAGGTTCGTAGTTTTTTTGCCAAGGAGTCCAGTTGCTGTTGCGTCTAAATTCTGATGGGCTTGCATTAAAGTGTTTTTTAAATGCTCTCGAGAATGCTTCGTGGCTCTCATAACCGCTCGACAATGCGATGCTGATCACACTATCTTCCCTATAAGCCAATTGATAAGCCGCACGCTTTAGCCTGAGTAATCTGAGCAACGAAATCACAGAAACGCCAAAATAAGCCGAACATTGTCGATGAAAATGATACTTCGACATATGAGCAATTTTGCATAGTTTGCCAACGTCGAGATCAGCATCGAGATGCTTCTCTATGAACGTAATAACAGTTTGAAATCGCTCTTCGTAATTTAAGTTTCTAATGATTATCTCCTTCGCATTCTCATCATAAAATGAAGGGCTGTTTGTAACTTGATTAATCTTGCTAGCTTCAGGTTATTTATTAAATATTTTATTTTGTGTGACCGAATTGTAGAAAAAAAAAGCTATCTTCTACTATAATCGTTGAGTTTTTACATATATAAATCTTAATCTATCCGATGTGTAAACGAATTACGGACTAATCATGGTACAGGGAAATGACTGAAAATTCTGATAGTGAGCCTAGCAGTAGCAACAAAAAATTTCGAAAACGAGGAATAAAAGCATCCCGATCAAAACTTGAGGCAGCTACGCTTAAGGCAGGTTTTAATAGCAAAATGGAGCTTGCTAGAGCAATTGCCGATTATGAAAATATAGATAAAGACAAAGCTCCCATTGACATGGTTCGCAAGGTCTTTAGTGGCCGCTCTGTTGAACCTAAAACAATTGAACGGATTGCGAGAGTCCTTGACGTAGATGCCTTCACTCTTTATTTGAATGAAGAAGAAGCGGCACTGAGCAATGGAGCTAATGAGCAAATTACTAAATCCGCAAAAGTATATGCCGACGGTCAAGACAGCACTAAATTAGCCCAAGAACAAGATCAACCAAGTCAAAAAACAATGTTGAGCCCCTCAACATCGACACATAGCAAATATCGTCGTTCTGCCCTGTGGCTTTCAGTTGCAAGTATCGTCGTTGTTATCTCATTTCTAGTTTTTACCAGTGCAGACTGGTCTAACAATAAGCAGTCTCAGATAAATAACGTAACCTTACCCAAAACAATAGCGGTAACGTCTAAAAACGTCGAATTAGCAGAAACGTTAACTCAAAAATTTGTGCAGACTATGCCTGAGGCAATTAGCATTAAAGTTGCTGATACCAATCTCATCAGCGACATAATAAAACCGTGGGATGCGCCAGAGTCTCTGAGAGTAGACTACGCCTTGCATATAAGCCATGAGACAAAAGGCCGCTATATAGCAGTCTATTTTCATCTTTATGAAAAGGATTCTCGTCAATTGATATATGCTGATGTGATGCCGACTCGGGATCTCAATTACACACTTGATAGCACCTTCCTTACGATCAAAAGTTCGCTCGAATATGCTTTGAAAATATCCGATTCAGAACTTGCTTGGCAAAACCATGAACTCAATCAAGAAAATATTTCTCAATTGCAAGATGCTTTAGTGTTGCTTGATGAAGCAACACTAGCGGAGTTTATTGACCCAGCAAGCACAATGTTATACCGAATATTGAGACAGGCACCAAGTTATACACCTGTAAATGCTTATATTTGCTTAGCACTTACGCGTTCATATATTGTCGCGCGTGACCCACTGTTGTTAGATGATGCAGAAATAGAATGCGCTAGTGCAGGTAATGATGTTATTGCACTTTTTGCTAAAGGCGAATTACTGCGTAGACAAGACAAACTAGACCTTGCAGAGGAGACCTATTTAGAGGCGCTCCGCTTAAATGAAACAAATGTAAATAGTTTGCTAGGTTTGGCAGAGACCTATTTGGCTAAAGGCTTAAGTACTCGCGATGTCGATTATTTTAAGAAGGCGCTTGAGTTGAGTAAAAAAGCTGACAAGGTTTCTCCTGACTATTGGAAGTCGTCGTTTACTACAAGCCGCATTTACTACATGATGGGTAATGCAACTGAAGCAATTACGGCGCTAGAAAAAAGTACAGGGATTAGCCCTAATTTTAATAATTTGACTAATTTAGCCACCGCACATTTTTGTTTTGGCTCGCAAGAAAAAGCACTAACAGCATACGAAAAAGTAATTCAAGTCAATGCTTCAGTTCCGCTAGCTCACTATAGCTTATCGTCTATATATTCATATTTTGAACGCTATGCAGATGCGGCAATCGCTCTCGAACGCTACTTTGAATTACTCGAGAAACAAAATGGCCAACCTCAATTAGAGGCCTTAATTGGCGCCGGCGATATTTATCGTCTAAAAAAACAATTCGAAGCGGCTAACTCTTTTTATATGCGGGCTAAAAAAAGACTCGAGCAGCAGATATTTGCTGGAGCAAGTGCCAATGAACTCGAAGTCAAAGACGAGTACATAACCTTAATGCTTCAGTTATTAAAAACCTCGGATAATTTACCAACTAGCACTCGCAAAAAGTTTATCGACAGGTTTTATCAACTTGAGCAAAACGCAACGACACCTGAAGATGTCATCACGATTATGTTCTCTTATTTTGCACTTAATGAGACAGACAGTACGCTGCGTCTTTATCAAAAAGTAGCGCCAATGTGCAAAGGCTTTGCAGACTTCCCGGTATTAAAAGCTTTAACTACCAAAGCGCTCTCTGCAAATCAAAGCTAGTGCTAAAAATGGCGCTAGCACTGCAATAGGAGGTGCCGAAACTTGCGGAATGCTGGGATCGATCACGTTAATTGTTGCACTATAACCTGAAGATGCAAGTGAAAAACCAAACGGATCTGAGAGTTCGGCATCGCTTACCGATATTGTTGTGCTGCCTAATGAAGCCGCAGTGAACACAAACTCACCTAGTAAAAATCCATCAGCTTGATTTGAAAAATCGAAGGCAAAGGAAAATCCTAGAAGATTAATCGCGTTGCTTGTATCTGTGACAGGACTCGAGTCGAAAATAGATGGTGCGATGGAAATTGCAGAATTAAGCAATGCTGATGCACCACTAATGGCTAAGTTAATATTATATCCAGCTAAGTCTTCTGTATCAGCCAAATCAAAAATACCAAAAGATAGTGAAACCGTTTCTCCTACTTCTAGAGTGGTAATTGAATCAGTTTCAGACTCTGTAAATGATAAGAATGCAGCGTGAGCTAGGGTTAAATTAAGCATCAACGCGGTGATGGTACAGACTTTCAAAAATACTCTTTTCATGATTTATTTCCTTATTTTGAGTTTACTATTATAAAATGTCAGATATCAATAATATTGCACGCACTCGTATAGGTGTGCGTGCTTCGTTTGTTTAGTTACTCACTATTGCACAGCGCGGTAAAGTACATGTAGTCATACAACCACGTAAATCTCTTACCGATATTGTGCCGTCTTCATTCCAATCTGCCGGGTCATCTGGTCCGAATGCTGAGTTACCGAGCATGCGTGAAATCGCGAAAATATCATTAAAATCTATACTTCCACTATTGTCGACATCACAGCGGACAACGGGAGCAGGCACTACTGTAATTTCAAAGTCTAAGGCCACACGCGTTGCGCCATCTTCAACTACGAACTCCATAAAATAAGTGCCAGTTACGTCAGGTGTAAAACTACTCATGCTGCTTGTATTGTTTACTATGTCGCCGTCGTCAAGCTGACTATTAACCGGTACGTCCCTAAAGAACCAAGAGTAGCTAATCGGGGCAGGACCATTGTCGGGGTCGACTGAGCCGCTACCATCGAGCATGCTAGTGTCACCTAAGGTGATTTCGTTATCGAATATCACGTCAGGAATCGGCGCGATATTTTCTATGACACTTATTGCAACACTGTCACTATCGCTGTCTTGCCCATCAAATGTTTCTAACTGCAGAACAAATGTACCGTCAGTGTCAGGAGCAATGCTCGCGAACGCGGTGTTAGCTGAAATTATATCACTATTGCCTAACCCGCTATCGGTTGGCACTGACACCAAAGACCAAGCGAAACTTAATGCTTGTGGGCCATTGTCTGGGTCGTTACTAAGGCTACCGTCAAGTTCGGCTATTTGTCCTAAAATCAGCGTTTGATCGTCTCCGGCAATCGCCTCTGGCGCTTGGTTTACAACAACCGGCTCAGTCACCGTAATATCAGCAGTAACCATGCTCACTATATCTGAGTCACTTACGCTTAGCATGATTGAATACACACCAGCTTGTTGAGGTATAAAGCGAGTGGTTACTTGATCAGTCTCGTCCAAGTTAGCTTGCAATGTACCTGTGCTTTGCCATGTATAACTTAGTGGCAAGGGCCCGTTGTCTGCATCTGTGCTTTGAGAGGCGTCTAGCGTAATTTGACTGCCAACGAACAATGAACCGCTTACTTCAATTATAGCGACAGGTGCTGTGTTTTCGCTTGTTACGATAATCTCTACAAGGTCAATATTGCTAGCCTCAAAGCCATCATCGACTACAAGTCCGAAGGTATACGTCCCATCAACTGTTGGTGTGAAACTAGGCATAACAGAAGCCGGATCCGACAGGCTAACTGACGCTCCATCAGGCTGATTAACAACTACCCATGCGTACTCGAGCATGTCACCGTCTGCATCAGCAGAGCTACTTCCATCAAGCGTCACTATGCTGCCATTTTCAACTTCTTGGGAAATACCGGCGTCAGCAACGGGAGGCTGATTCACAACGGCTATGGTCGATATTGTTGCCGTCTGCTGGGCACCATCATCCACTACCAGTTCAATATCGTAGTTACCCAAAACATCTGCGACAAAGCCGGTACTTACAGTGTCAAGCGACGTTAGGCTGGCATTACTCACCTGTGAGCCAATCGGAACGCTTACAACACGCCACTGATAACTAATAGGGAAAGGAGATCCATCTGGGTCGAACGACATACTAGCGTCGAGCGAAATATTCTGGTCTCTAAACGCAACATCTGGCGCAGTGATAATAGCGACAGGTGCTTCAGGTGGTAGCGGCGCTGTTGGTACGTCAAAAGCAATAGTGTAATCACCAATACCAGTATTATTGCCAGTGTTACGAGAGTTATCCACAATCAGTAGAGTGTAAATTCCATCTTCTGGTAGCACAAAGTTTGCTACATTTATTTGGTTACTGTCTGTTCTATTTACAATTAAATTGCTCGATTGTGAAAATAACAACGCTTGTAAAGTCACTGTGTCAAGATTGATATCACTGATTTGCAAAGATAACTGGCTACCCAAGCTTCCAAATATTCGGTAAGTATCTATATCTCCCAAAGAGACAGTTTCTGATACTGTGCCTACGCCAGATAAAACGCCATGCTCTATTGCATCAGGTACTTTTGCGTAGTGTAAATTGTACTGCCCAACGCCTATATCGTTGCCAGAATTGCGTGTATTGTCGTATACCAGTACAGTATATGTGCCTGTTGCGGGCGCATACATTGAAACGCGAGCGGCAGTGCTTTCAGTAGTAAAGGTGACGCGTTGACCGTCGGGTCGGTAGATAGCAATTT
>CAZXTD010000002.1:70476-73200 GCA_964643575.1 uncultured Glaciecola sp.
TTTCTTCGGTGACAAAGTCACCATTGACTAACCTGCCGTGCTCGTTGGCCCCGGGAGCTTTTGCATAGTGCAATTGGTATTCGCCTACACCAACATCGTTGCCAGAGTTACGTGTATTGTCATACACCAGCACTGTATAGGTGCCTGCTAGTGGCGCAAACATTGCTATACCTGCTGTGGTGCTTTCAGTAGTAAAGGTGACGCGTTGACCGTCGGGTCGGTAGATAGCAATTTCAGGTGTGAAGGCTGTTTCGTTTATATCGACTGCCGACAAAAACACATATTCACCTACATCGGCTTCGAGAGTCCATGAGTCGATATCGCCTAGTGTGATTTCTTCGGTGACAAAGTCACCATTGACTAACCTGCCGTGCTCGTTGGCCCCGGGCGCTTTAACATAATGAATTCGGTAAGCACCGATTCCTGTATCTTCATCAGTATTAGGAGTATTGTCTCTAATCGTAAGACTAAAGGTTCCGGTAGAATTAGCGAATAACCCAACTCGTGCAGCTCTTGATTCTGTTCTGCTAGTAACAACGTTGCCACTAGGATCGCGCACTTGTATGCTTGGAAAAAGAGATGAATTATTTATGTCTACAGCGCTAATGAGAACATATTCACCTTGGTTTGCCGTAAATTGGTAAGTATCAACATCACCAGCAATATCAATAGCACCTGTAACGCTGCCTCCGTTTACGAGGTTATTGGCATACGAGTGACCTGAAAAGCCAATAAATATAATAAAAAGTAGATATTTTAAATGAATCGTCATTATTTGACGTTGTTGATACGAACCGTTGTGCATATTAATCTCCCTAACGTGATATTCACGAAATACTAGGCAGACGCGTTATCTTAATTCACTAGTATTTCTGATTAGATAAACGACCTCACAACTTCAACAGTTGAACGTTTCTTTTAAACACAATAGTAAAGAAAAAAACAAATTAAAAGCGTAAAAACAGTGACTTAAACCTTAACTGTCACTATCTGTCATTAACTGACCACCCAAAAGAGAGAGTACTTTTCTACAGATCAGCTTATATGATTACAGTTTATATCCTCATCGGTAGAGCCATGCGTTTTGAATATTGCAGTTAAGCGCTATTTAATCCTTTGGCGCTAACATCTTGATTAAAGAAACCACAATAGATAAAGAATGAAAATAGCATGAAGTAATGCAGCGCTAAATGTCACTATTGGTCTTTGCGCATATTAACTTCACCCTCTTTTTTTAGGTACTTGTCGATGTACTTCTGAAAGTCTTTTTCGCGACATGTTATTTTGCCGCCCATTAAACCGCTCAATATTTTCAGTTTGGTTTTTATAGAGTCATCGCAAGTGATCATATGCACGCCGGGCTCTTTAGAGTACAAATATTCATTGCTATATACTGGTGCGTCTATAGTAGGCGATACAAGGCTTGTTGAATATTCACGACTTGCTGATTGGGCAAGTGCATTTAGCTTGTTTGATTCGATATTCCGTAATTGTTTTTGAATATTGTCGCGCGAACCATATTTAGAAAGTGTCGTTGGCGAAGATTCTTGATTTGTTTCACTGCTCGCCGACTCGAGGGCTGTCGATGTCTTGCTCTCTTTCTTTTCAGGCAGCGTTTCGCTAGTGATGAGGGGTAATTCTTCTGGTGTGTATTCAGTTGCTTGCTCTGCGGTATTTGAGGCGGCTTTCTCTTGTTCCTCGATAACTGCATCTTTAACTTGTGATATTTGCTCAACTGCTTCTTTGTTTTGCTCAGTTTTAGGTAAAGGAATGAACAAGTAGCTCTGAATTTTTGTGCTTATCGTATCATCCATTTGAGTAGCAGTTTGCTCAACGGCTTCGTAAAAACTCAACTTGCTCAATATCAGCACAACAAAAACGCTGTGCGCCAGTACAGATAAAAATATAAAGGGTGCGCCAAGCGATTTCTTTTGGCGCTTAAATAGGTGAGAAGCGCCTTTTTCGGCTGGCGGAATTTGTTCAATATTGATTGTGTGCAAATATATTGTCCAATTCCTTGGTTGTAAGCAGAAATGAGACAAATACCGTGCTTTTTAGTTCGAACTTTATTGATTAAGTGCTTATAGCTGGAATCCAACTTGCTAAACTAATGCCGACTAAGCCAACAAAAAATACGGTGCCGATTAGCACCAACAGTGCGCTACACGTTATCTTTAGTCCATTATTTGGTGACTTTTCGGCCCGTCTTACACACTCAAAAATCAGCAAAGGAATTATGTACGAGCACACGCTAATAGTCACCACAGTTGGGCCTGTAAAGTCCTCCATGTTAATACCAATGGTGCCAAAAACCATAAGCCAAGCAAACATAATCAGCCTAAAAAACAAAACACCATTGGCTGCAAGAAACAGACGAATTGCCCACGTTTGATGCACTAAAATGTTACGTTTTCTGGCTGCGCTAACGGCAAAAAAACTACTCACTAGCACCACTAATCCGCTAAATGAGGTAAGGCTGTGCAGTAATAAATTACCAACAGTACCTCGGGTGGTAATTAGGTATAAGCCGGCCACAGAAATAAGGCACGCAAGTAGCACAAACACACGACCGTTTATGCGGTGAAACTTTTGAAAGCGCTGCCTCAGTTGAGGCATAAGCTGCAAGCTACCGCCAATAATCATGATGATGGCGAGCAAAACGTGTAAACCATAAAAGGTATTGCCTAAAGTATCGTTTTCCACATATGCCGTTGGATTAAACTT
>CAZXTD010000003.1:0-10293 GCA_964643575.1 uncultured Glaciecola sp.
AATAGAAAAATGCTTGGCCACGAGTATTACCAGAAACATTTTTTCGATCAGCGTTCCAAAAGCTTATTCGATGATTAGTAAAACAAATAGCAGAACAACGACTGACTAGGGCACTGAACCATCGAGTATCTGTCGCGTTATTCGCTAATACGATGCCTTCAGCAAAGTTCCCTGCTTCATATTGATCGATGAATCGATTTACAGAGCGCCCACATAGTCCCGCTGAATAAGGCGGATTCATGAATACACTTATATTTTCACCAACGTTCCAATCATTATCAAAAGCACTATCTTGCTTGGTAAAAATTTTATGTGCACCAACAATCTCGTTCGCTGTTTCAGAGGAAAATGGATCTAAATCGATGCTACCTAATACCGCCCTAACAGAATCCAAGTATTCTGGGGGTGTATACCATGAATCAGAATCCCTGCCTTTGGTCGAGTTGGTACCAGGTTTCGCACCTATATATGCTAATTTTTTTGTATCGGCCTTTAAAATCAAGTTTAACTCGTTCAATCGTCGAAAAAGAATCTGAATTATCACTGACTATTGATAATACGCAAGTATTTATATGGTCAAAACTATTTTAAAAGGTTATTAGCCTTATTAATTTGAAAGTTAGTGTCTTTATTAACTGGGTGTAATCAATTATAGTGTTGAAATCATCGTAATTGCGCGTTGAATCATAATTTTTTTGCCGGTACTGTTTTTTATTCACCTCAATTCAATAAGTTATGACAAAGTCAAAGTATAGCTCTTACGAACAATTTATAATTAATTATAAAAATGTAATTCAATAACTTAGGCCAAAAAAATCATAAATATTAGCGATAATGAAACAACTCTACACTCGTACAATGGACTATGTCGCTATAATTCGAAGGGTGAATATAATGTACCCTTTGGCCGCTACAAAAAGCCATATTTCCCAATGCCAGAATTAGAGCTTGTGAACCAACGCGCTAAGTATGCCCGTTTTGTTTGTGCAGATTTTTCAAGCGCATTTGATACTGCAAAAACGGGCGATATTGTTTATTGCGATCCGCCTTATACACCCATTGGTAAGACAGCTAATTTTACCGCATATTCTGGCACTAGTTTTACCTATACAGACCAGCTCCGCCTTATTCAAATGGCCAAAGATGCACGCGACAAAGGTGTTACCACAATTATCTCTAACCATTGCTTACCAGAAACCCTCAAAATGTATCACCAGGCCAATAAAATAGTACGTTTTGACGTAGCCCGCACTATCAGTTGTAAAGGTCAAATACGTAAGCCTTGCAAAGAGTTGATGGCAATTTATCAAGCGTAAACTATGTCGTTTTTAAGACTAATTATTTGCTAGCACCTGCCGATATGTTTAAATAGAAACCGCTCTTGTAAATCAACCTTTAAAAAGTGACCGATCTATAAATGTATCTTAAATGTAGAATGCACGCGTATTTGTTATTAGCCGTCGCGAACATTCAAAACACAATGGGCTTGAAATGTTAGGTTTACACGGCCTATTAGCAAAAATGTTGGTTATAGTCATGGTCGTAGCCGTGACATCTTTAGGTGCGTCTTACACTTTTGTCAGTATTCAGCAAAAATTTTCATTCGAAGACAATATTGAAGCGCTAAAAGCCACTCATGGCAGTTCGGCGCGCAGGCTGTTAGAACAACATTTGCAAGAGCAAATACTTTCGGCCGAAGAAATTGTTATGTTAAGCGGCTTGACAAATAAAACGCCTGAACAACTCGAACCTTTTTTATCAGAGCTTTGGCCTCGCATTCAGTTAAGCTTGTCTTTATCTTCAATATCTTTGGCAAACGACACAACCGATATACAATTTGGCATGTTTCCAAAATCCGACAGTATTGAAATGCAATCTCAAGCGGTGGAAAGTTTGCGACCGCAAACTGGCATAATTTGCCATCTATTGTGTGAGTTGTCGTCTTCAATTCCGGTTGATATAAGCGGCGAAACTTGGTCTTTGTCGTTATTATCAGACATAGGGCCGTCTGTCATTTTTTTATCATCTGTTGTTGGTAGCGACATTGGTGTTGTGTCGCCTAATCAGCCCATTTCCACTCAAAACATGTCGCTGTCTCGATACGTGGTCGAAATAATCACAGGTGCCGAACGTAATAATGAACTTTTTAATATTACTTTGAGCTCCGAGGACTTATCTAGTCTTGAAGACAAGGGACTGCAATTACACGCAAGCAATAAAGACTATTACGTGTGGTTCGAAACCATCAATGGCGTAGGCCAAGACATTAAGCTGATGTTTATTAGAGATATCTCTTTGTTACTTGAGCAACAAAACAACCAAACTCAACAGGTTATCGTTATATTCGTTACTTTAACCGTTGGCATTTTGTTGTTTTTGATTCTTTTTTCTATCATTCCAATATCTAAAATAAATCAGCTCAAAAGAGCGATTAAGCTTATTGGCGCAAAAGAATACAACGTTGCCCGCTACCGTCTTGGCAAGCCAGTCAAATCTATTTTTAGCGATGAGCTACATGAGTTAGAAGATGAATTTAGACATGCGATAGACGTACTAGAAACATATGAGCTCCAACTAAAGACATCGCAAAAAAGGCTCGTACGTCAAGCCACCATTGATGCAATCACCGGCCTATACACGCGCAACGTGTTGGTTGAAGACCTAGAGAAAATGAATCACGAAGGTAACATTAAAGATGTTGCCATATTCTTTTTAGACCTTGATGGTTTTAAACCCGTTAACGATAACCTTGGGCACGAAGCTGGCGATATCATGCTGAAAAAAATTGGTTATCGCTTAAAAGGCGTTGTAAACAAATACTCGAAGGTGTATCGCATAGGCGGCGATGAATTTGTGATTTGTTTTAGCAACTACACTAATATGGAGTCACTCAGCAATATTGCGGATGCAGTCGTTGATTTATTCTCGGCGCCTTTTCACATTTATGATACGAGTATTTCTATAAGCGCAAGTATCGGCATTGCGAAACAAAAAGCCGAAAACATCGATTCTGACCAGTTGCTTCGTTATGCTGATATAGCAATGTATCAAGCAAAAGAAAGCGGCAAAAATGGCTACAAGTTCTTTGATGATTCAATGCGAGATGCCGCTCAACAGCGATTTACAATCAAAAACGACTTTGTTGCCTCGCTTGAAGATAATCAGTTATTTGTGGTTTTCCAACCAATTGTTAGCAGCCGCACACGCTGTGTCACAAAATTAGAAGCTTTATGCCGCTGGCAACATCCAGAACTAGGCTATATTCCGCCCTTGATTTTTATCGATGTACTTGAAGAAAGTGAAAACATGAATGCCTTGTTTGCTTGGCTAGTCGATAACATAATACAAGAAATACTTCATCTTGATGCGATGGGCCTTGACAATATCATAGTATCCGTCAATTTGAGCCCCTCACAATTAAATAATGACGCGGCACTTACTGTAATAAAAGAAAAGATTAGAAATAAAGGCGTAGCAGCACAACGCATAGAATTAGAAATAACCGAGACTTCACTAATTACTAACTTTGCTCAAGCAAAACAGTGGGTAGAAAGTGCAACAGAAGCTGGCTTTAAAATAGCAATAGACGATTTTGGTGCAGGTTATTCTTCGTTGTCTTATTTGACTGCGTTTCCTTACAATACAGTAAAACTTGATCGTTCTTTATTGAACAACATCGACAAAGACCCAAGACAACAAAGAATTGTTGGCTCGTTGACGCAAATGCTACATGGGCTTTCGGTGCCCATTGTTGCAGAGGGTGCAGAAACCGAGGCGCAGTTTAATGAGCTTCAAAAGCTCGGTTGTGATTATATCCAAGGTTTCCTTATTTCAAAGCCAATACCGCACAGTAAATTAGTCGATTTTTTGCGACTGCATAACAAAGAAATGCTTCTCAATAACAATCCCATATATAAATAACAGCCAACGGACTAATTGCAATCGCTCGATAAGATAAAAACAACGCAATGACGATTTCTAGTTTTATTCAGTGACTTTGCAGCATCACATTGACCAAAATCCAAATAACGCTGATCAAGGCGATGACCATGACGATGCCTACAATAAGGAAGGGAACAAAAGAAGACATTTTTGCGTCTTTTGTATATTGGGCATGAGTTTGCACTCCCAAAAAGCTTGCTAAGACACTTTTTACGATACCTAACCAGCGCCGAATAAAACTCATGTTATTTTACCCAGTAAGTATTTATAGTTAATAGAACAAGCGATTGGCATCACTTAACACTTATAAGGTTGGTGCGGAGTCGTTGTTGTTTCTGGAAATAAGCTCAAGTAAATCAAGGTAATGAAACTCCACTGATTCAGATTGCTTAAAAATCCATGTTAACCAACCAATTTGTTGATTATTTCTGTTACATATAGCGATTGGCTCGCCTTCGCGGGCTTGGAAATGAGTGCTTGCATTAGTATCTACAATAACTTTGTTTTGAAGGTCGTAACTATTGATACAGGGAGCATTTGCCTGAGCAAAAACAGAACTTATGATCATAACCATTGCTGCACTTGCGATACCGGCAGTTACAAACATTTTAACAGGAAACATTTTACTGCGGTCTTGTTCTGGTGTTTGTCTTCCTAATTCCAAGTTTGACTCCTGGTTTGACATTTCGTTTTCTTCCATAAAATCTCGCATGCACTTTCCCCTACCTAATAGAACCGCCTAATAGTTTCGCCAATTAAACTGCAATAACTATACTGCAATAACTATACTGCAATAACTATAAGACGCCGTTGATAGCAGTGAAGCTTATTCACATTTGCTTACAGAGTATATAACATGCAAACAAAAAACGCCATGTCGGGTTAAACACGGCGCTTAAGTTGATATTAACAGTGCGGTTAAAACAAATATGATTATCTTAACCTGAAGATGCTAATGTCTTTTATCGTTTATAAACTGAATGACTTACTTACTGTAAAATAGAAAGCTTCATCATTGTCTAATTCATTGTCACTGAACACGATAGCCGCGCCAACATCAAAGGTTGCTACTTCTAAACCGTAACCGATTTCGCCGTATTCGCCGCTAAAGTCACCACCAAAAGAACCTACAGTCGCATAAAAACCTTCATTTTCAACAGTTAGACCAATAAAAGTATAAGATTCTGTTTCGCCGTCTGTGCAGTCTTCATCTGCAGGTGAGCAATCAACGCCGTCCCACTCACCTAATGTATATTCCAAGCTAAACAAACCGTAGCTGGCGCCTAAGTTAACTTCGCTGTAGCCCGAGTCAAAGTCACCTGTGTATAAATATTCAGTCACGCCAGCGCTTAGGCCTAGACCACTTTCAAGTTCATAAGAGTAAGCGCCGTATAGGTCAACTTCTAAACCCTCTTCGACGTCAGCCGCCCATATACCTGCAGACCAGTTGCCGCTTTCAATGTCGAGCCCGCCATTAGCCGTTGCTGTGGTATTTTGGACGATACCGCGGAAGTGGTATTCGCTCATCAAACCAACATTACCTGTTATTTCTTGTGCGCTAACTATTGATGATGCAAGTGTTGAAGCTAGTAGACTCACGCCTAGTGCGATTTTAGTAAATTGTTTCATGTGTGTTCTCCGTACGTATTTTTGAGATAGAAATAAAAAAGCAATGTGTCGTTGTTGTTTATTATTTTTATTGTTTTTTCGGTCTGATGCTTTTTGCAAACTATTGTAAGCATAATGCAACCAGGTCGTTAATTTATGTACATGCTAAAGCAATTGCAGTGCCAAACCCATAAATTTGATTAAATATCTTTATAAAAACAATAACTTAATAGAAAGCAACAAACATAAAAGCTAATTTCATTTACAAGTTGCGATAGTAATTTACAAAATACAAGCGCATCGCCGCACCTTTTTGTAACAAGCTCACCAATATGGGGCAAATCGCATTACTTGTCGCCTTATCGGCACAAAACCAAATAAGACCACTTTTTTATTGTTTGATGTAACAAATATGCATCAATTCGAATATACTGTGCGCCATCCAATGAGCATCAGTCATATTATGTAGTTTTTAGGCTGTAGATTCATTTTTCGCATATACTGTTAATCAAGGAATGTCATGCATAAACCACTTATAGCGCCTTCTATACTCTCTGCCGATTTTGCCCGTCTAGGTGAAGAAGTAGACAAAGTATTAGCAGCAGGTGCTGACATCATTCACTTTGATGTCATGGACAACCATTACGTACCTAACTTAACCTTCGGCCCGACTATATGCTCGGCATTACGCAAATATGGCGTCACAGCAGACATCGACGTACATTTAATGGTGAGCCCTGTCGACAGCATGATTGAGCAATTTGCGGACGCTGGTGCAAGTATGATTAGCTTTCATCCTGAAGCAAGTTTACACGTTGATCGCAGCATTGAATTAATTAGACAAAAGGGCTGTAAAGCAGGCTTGGTGCTTAATCCGGCGACTTCTTTAAGCATGCTCGACTATGTCTTGGAAAAACTCGACTATGTGTTATTAATGTCAGTCAACCCGGGGTTTGGTGGGCAAAAATTTTTACCTAATATCGTAGAAAAAACAGCGCATTTAAAGGCAATTATCGACGAAATGGGGTTACAAACTCGCATAGAGGTTGACGGTGGTATTAATAAAGAAACTATCGCTGCTGTGCACCAAGCTGGTGCCGACATGTTTGTTGCCGGCAGTGCTATATTTAATGCACCTGATTACGCCGTCGCCATTGACGAATTAAAACAACAATTAAAGTAGGAAGTAAGAGTGACTAATAATAGCAAACCCGTGGTACTTAGTGGTTGCCAACCATCAGGACAACTCACCCTAGGTAACTATTTAGGAGCACTGCGCCAGTGGGTGCAAATGCAAGCCAGCCATGATTGTTTGTACATGATTGTAGATTTACACGCAATTACCGTTAGACAAGAGCCCGAAGCGCTTAACCAAGCTTGTTTGGATGGCTTAGCGCTATATCTTGCTTGCGGTATTGACCCCAAGAAGTCGACTATTTTTATGCAGTCACACGTGCCAGAGCATGCACAACTGGGTTGGGTTCTCAATTGCTACACACAAATGGGCGAGCTCAACCGCATGACACAATTTAAAGACAAGTCACAAAAAAACCAATCCAATGTCAATGTGGGTTTATATGCATATCCCGTGCTGCAAGCCGCCGACATTTTACTTTACCAAGCGAACGAAGTGCCCGTTGGTGAGGACCAAAAACAACATCTTGAGCTCACTCGTGATGTGGCGACTCGCTTTAATAATATATATGGCGATATTTTTACGCTACCCGAACCCTTTATTCCCAAAGATGGTGCACGGGTTATGAGCTTGCAAGAGCCCAATAAGAAAATGTCTAAATCAGATACTAATCCTAATAATGTGATTGGTTTGCTTGAAGATACAAAAAAATTGACCAAAAAAATCAAGCGCGCTGTTACCGATAGCGATGAGCAAGCACGTATTTATTATGACCTAGACGAAAAACCAGGTGTTTCAAACTTGCTTTCACTGTTATCAGCCACGACAGGTAAGCCTGTAGACGCATTAATACCGCAATATGAAGACAAAATGTATGGCCATTTAAAAGGCGATGTTGCCGAGGCCGTTGTGTCTTTACTCAGTCCAATTCAAGATGAATATGCCCGTATTCGTGCCGATCATGCCTACTTGCAAGAAGTCATGCATCAAGGTAGTGCTAAAGCTCGCGAGAAAGCGTCCGATACATTAGCTAAGGTGTACAAATCATTAGGTTTTATTGCTGGACACTAAAGTGATACTCGTCATTGATAATTATGACTCGTTTACTTTTAATCTAGTCAGATATTTTGAGGAGCTCGAACACGAGGTTGAAGTGGTCAAAAATGATCAAATTAGCCTTGATGAGCTCAAGCAAAAAACGTTTTCGCATCTCGTTATATCGCCTGGTCCTTGTACGCCCAATGAATCTGGTATTTGTTTAGATGCTATAAAGAGTATTGCAGGTGTAACGCCTATTTTAGGTGTTTGTTTAGGTCATCAAGCAATAGCACAGGTGTATGGCGCAACGGTAAAGCGCGCTAAACACATACTTCATGGTAAAACGTCGAGCTTACAAGTGACCTTACCCTCGAGTATATTGTTTGCTAGTTGCCCTGACCTTTTTCAAATTACGCGCTATCACTCTCTTATTGTAGACGAAGCAACTCTGCCAGACGATTTTATCGTTTCTGCTATCAGCAACACTGAGCACGAACGAGAAGTGATGGCTATTGAGAACAGGCGCTTACGATTATACGGTTTACAATTTCACCCCGAATCTTTGCTCACTGAATATGGTCATCAAGTATTAAAAAACTTTCTCACTGAAGGGTAAAGCGCTTGACCGTAAAATTAAAAAAGAGTGTGTCGCAGCTCGCCAATATCTTTAATGGACGCTTTGAAAAGCTACTGCTAAGTATTGATGAGGCAATCATTGATGCTGGGCGAAAAACCGAAAAGATGCGGTTGATTGAAGACTCAGAACAACATGAAGCACGACGTGATTTACTCATGGTTGAAGAGCTTGCCAACAAAAAGCGAGAAATTGCAGCGACCGCGCAAAATGCTTTTTTACTGCAAATTGAAGCCGACTTTCATCAGACTTTAATTGCCGATTTAGAAATTGAGTTTCGCGATATCCAGTCAATCATGGAAAAAACGCTCGGTTTCAACGAAAGTCTCGGAAAACTTCTCGACGTACTTTACACAGAAGCTTGCTCCATAAGCCGATTGGTGACTTGTCTTGAGACCATGCCATGGTTAGAAGAAGCCATCATGAAGTTTGTACGCCAGCCTAAATATCGCAGAGTCGATGCAAACAATTCTCCTATTATATTAAAAACAATCCGAAGCGCTTTGAGCTTTATCGGTATTGATAGCCTGCGCTCTTTGATTCCGGTATTGGTAGCAAAACATACTATGCCGCTAAAATCAGAGTTTACCCCTGATCTTGTAAAAAACATGTGGTTATACACCATTGGTACAGGCAACATTGCTAAAACTCTAGCGCCCAAATACGATATTCGTCCTCATTTTGGTTTTAATATTGGTTTGTTATCTAATTTGGGGCGCACGGCAGTTGTCAATATTTACCTAAAAGCATTTGACGCTAAACTAAGACAGCAAATCATTAAAGCGCGCAAAGATAACAATCCTAATCAGGCGAAGGCTTTATCCACCCTGTCACCCTCTCATAAGTATATAATTACGCTATGGAAGAAACATGCTAGCCGAATTACCTACGAAATCGTTAAAGCGCTTAATTGCAGATGGATGACTATTGGTGTGGGCTTCGAGGACTACGCAAAAATACGCGAAGTCAGTATTGCACATGTTGATAAGCTCAACGTGCATCCTTTTACCCGTTTGCTTTTCTCTTCTCAAGGTTATATGCAATACAAGATGCTGGCCAAAGATAAGCTAATGGGTAAGCAAGAAGCGATGATGTATTTGCGCAACTTTGGTGTGGGCTCAAATGACGTTTCTTCTGTTGTTCCAATTAGTTTAACCGGTGTTGAACTCAACATAGCCGGTAAAGTCGCAGAAGACGACGAAGTAGAATAACTTCTTGCCACTTACACATAAAAGTAAACGCGCTTTCGTCTAGTATATGAGGACTGAGTCCTCATCTTCGCTGAACACTAAAAATTTATTGAATAGATTTTGCATACTTATGCTTAGCAAATTTAAGTCTGCATATATTTATGCACTTTTTCAGAAAATCTCTTCAAAGCTCAATAAAAACAAGGCTTTTGGTATAATCAGGGTAGCGACTTATGCGTGTTTATCTGGCATAATCACACTCCGATTTAGAAAAACAGAGTCGTTTTTCAACACTGAATCAATAAAAGTGAGGTATTAACATGCAAGTAACTCGTGACACATTTAACGATGTTATGGTTCCTAATTATAACCCAGCCGCTATGGTTCCTGTGCGTGGTCAAGGTTCGCGAGTATGGGATCAAGACAACAACGAATATATCGATTTTGCGGGCGGTATTGCAGTTAATGTACTCGGACACTGCCACCCAGCTTTAACCAAAGCGCTAACGGACCAAGGCAATAAAATTTGGCATTTGAGTAACGTATTTACAAACGAGCCTGCTTTGCGATTAGCTAAAAAGCTTTGTGATGCAACCTTTGCAGATAAAGTCTACTTTGCAAACTCTGGCGCAGAAGCCAACGAAGCCGCGCTTAAGTTAGCCCGCCGTTATGCACTTGACCATTTCTCTGCTGACAAAGATCAAATCATTGCATTTAAACAAGGTTTTCATGGTCGTACTTTTTTC
>CAZXTD010000003.1:10303-31636 GCA_964643575.1 uncultured Glaciecola sp.
ACCGTAGGCGGTCAGCCAGCATATTCAGATGGCTTTGGTCCTAAACCTGGCGCTATCATTCATTCTGAGTATGGCAACATCGAAATGCTAAGCGAGATGATGTCTGATAAAACTTGCGCAATTATGATGGAGCCAATGCAAGGTGAAGGTGGCATAATAGTGCCCGACCCTGCCTTTGTTAAAGCGGCAAGAGAATTGTGTGACAAACACAATGCGCTATTGATTTTTGATGAAGTACAATCTGGGATGGGCCGCACAGGTAAGCTCTATGAATACATGAACTTAGACGTCACCCCTGATATTCTAACCAGTGCAAAATCTTTAGGTGGAGGTTTTCCTGTTGGTGCAATGTTAACCACTGATGCTGTAGCCGCAAGCTTAAAACCCGGTACACACGGCAGTACCTATGGCGGCAACCCGCTAGCATGCGCGGTAGCAGAAGCGGTATTTGATGTGGTTAACGACCCACAAATAATGGCAGACGTTTTACGTAAAGAAGCTTTGTTCAAAGAGCACATACAAAGAATCAACGACAAATATCACGTGTTTGAAGAAATTCGCGGCAAAGGCATGCTGTTAGGCTGTGCGCTTAATGAGCACTACAAAGGTCGTGCACGTGACTTTATGGTAGCCGCCAATGAAGAAAACATGATGTGCCTAGTCGCTGGCATGAACGTTGTGCGCTTCGCTCCCTCATTAGTCATCCCCGACGAAGAAATTATTGAAGGTTTAGCCCGATTCGAACGCGGTATTGCGAAACTAGTTGGCGCCGAAAATAAAACACAAGACCCTGCAAGAGCATCTGCATAATTTATGAATAATGTATGTGCGCAATCAAACTTGTGCACATCGCTTAACTCTTAGTGAAACTATAAGCTGACGGTTTGCGTTATATAGGATAGACGGCGATATTTTATGCTAGTGATTAGACCCATCAGAGAAACGGACTATACTGCGCTTTATCAAATTGCGCAGGACTCGGGAATAGGTTTTACCTCACTCCCAGTTAACGAAACACTGCTTCGCAAAAAAATAGATGCGGCGCACCGAGCGTTTGCTTCAAACCCTAGCCAACCAGGGCAGCAAAGCTATTTATTTGTCGCCGAAGATACCAACACCGGTGAAGTAGTCGGTACAACAGGTATTGAAGCTACAGTAGGCTTACAAGACGCTTTTTACCATTATCACGTAAGCAAAGTCGTGCATGCATCGCGCGAATTAGGCGTACATAACACCGTAGAGATACTGACATTTTGCAATGACTACACAGGCGTCAGCGAAATCTGCACCCTATTTTTGCAAGAAAATGCGCGAAAAGGTTTATCTGGACGCTTATTGTCTAAGTGCCGCTTTTTGTTTATGGCTCAGCACAAACAGCGTTTTTCTGAAACAGTCATTGCTGAAATGCGTGGTGTATCTGACGAAACCGGCAAATCACCGTTTTGGGATTGGCTCGAAAAACACTTCTTTTCAGTGGATTTCCCTACCGCAGATTATTTAACAGGTATTGGCAATAAAGTATTTATTGCAGAGCTGATGCCTAAGTATCCGATTTATGTCAATCTATTATCGAAAGAAGCACAAGCTTGCATTGGTAAAGTACATGACAAAACCAAACCTGCCCTGCGTATGCTTGAAAAAGAAGGCTTTAAATCGCGCGGCTATGTCGACATATTTGACGCTGGGCCTACTGTAGAGGCTGAGGTAGAAAATATCACTACAGTCAGACAAAGCGCACAAGCGCGCATTCAAGTATCACCCATGCTCGACACGGCAGGCTTAGACGATTATTTTGTCATCAACGACAAAGTGAGTGACTTTAGAGCTTGTGTTACCCAGCTGCGTTTAGTCGATGAAAACACAGTCTTGATTAATCAAGAGGCCGCCGATGCCTTGCTGCTTGAAAACGGCGACATCATTCGATTCTCACGCAATGTATAAACGCTCACCCACTACTTTATTAGTATTGAAGTATTGTTTAATACCTTTCATGCTCGCAACCGCTAGAGGAATATATGACAACTAACACGCATTATATCAACGGCAAATGGCACGCCGGCAATGGCTCTAAAATGGAGTCAATTGACCCCGCCAAAAATCAAGTCATTTGGCATGGTATTACCGCCACCGCTGAACAAGTAGATTTAGCCATTACCTCAGCCCGCGAGGCCTTTTATGAATGGTCAATGACAAGCTTTGAGTTTCGCTTAAACATTGCCAAAAAATTTGCTGAGTTACTCACTGAAAATAAACAAGAGTTTAGTAAAATCATTGCCAAAGAAACCGGCAAGCCCGAGTGGGAAACCGCAACAGAAGTCGGCGCAATGGTGGGTAAAGTTGGGATTTCAGAACGCTCGTATAATGAGCGTACCGGTACTGTCGAAAACCCTATGCCAGCTGGCAGAGCAATGTTGCGTCACCGGCCGCATGGTGTAGTGGCCGTTTTTGGACCTTATAATTTCCCGGGCCACTTACCTAATGGGCATATTGTACCTGCGCTATTAGCCGGCAACACAATAGTATTTAAACCAAGCGATTTGACCCCTTTAGTGGCTGAATATACCTTAGGGCTCTGGGAAAAAGCCGGATTGCCAAAAGGTGTATTAAACATGGTACAAGGTCAAGTTGAAACAGGAAAAGCGCTTGCCAGCCATCCATTAATTGATGGCTTATTTTTCACCGGTAGTTCTACTACAGGCAAGCTCTTACACGAACAGTTTGCTGGCCAACCGGGTAAAATTTTAGCGCTAGAAATGGGCGGTAATAACTCACTTATTGTTACCCAAGTTGAAGATACGCTCGCGGCAGTACATGACATTATACAATCAGCCTACATAAGCGCTGGGCAACGCTGCACCTGTGCTCGTAAACTATTTTTGCCCAAAGGCGAGCACGGCGACAAAATCTTGAAAAAATTGGTAGAAGCCACTAAAAAGATACAGCCTGACGTGTATGATGCCGACGAACAACCTTTTATCGGGTCAATGATTTCTTCTCGAGCTGCGGCAATGATGTTGGCCGCCGAGCAAACTTTGCAGCAACTAGGCGCCACCAGCCTAGTAAGTATGAAACACCTTGATAGCAGTACCGGCCTTATCACCCCCGGGATTATTGATGTCACGGCAATTGCATCAAAAATGCCAGATGAAGAGCACTTTGGGCCATTACTTAAAGTCATTCGTTACGACTCGCTAGACCAAGCAATCGATTTAGCGAACGCAACACGTTTTGGTTTATCCGCCGGATTGCTAGCAGATAGCCAAGAAGACTACGACTACTTTTTACCTCGCATTCGTGCGGGTATCGTTAATTGGAACCGCCCAATTACAGGGGCAAGCAGCGCCGCTCCCTTTGGTGGTGTTGGCGACAGTGGTAACCACAGAGCAAGTGCTTACTACGCAGCTGACTACTGCGCTTACCCAGTTGCTTCTGTTGAATTAGAGAAAGTGACAATGCCGGCGAGTTTAAGCCCAGGTTTGGTATTAGAATAAAATCAGCGTACCCCATAAAACCAAGCTTTGGTCATGGGGTACTTTAAGAAATGATACTCTCGAGATAGGACACCCTTATGCACACTTCTGTTTCTGACTTGTTTGACGGTTTGTGGAACGACTATTTACAAATTACGCCCTCTGCGAACAAGATACACCAACTTTTAGCAGAAAAAACTGGCTCAAACGATATAGTTAACGACCATATTGCATTACGTACTTTTAAAAGCGAAAAAATAGGTTTAGATAAACTAGCCGCTCACTTCTTAGCATTAGGGTATGAGCAAAAAGGTGATTACGATTTTGCGAGTAAAAAACTCACCGCACAGCACTTTGAGCACCCCAACCCAACTGTACCTAAGGTGTTTATAAGTGAGCTTCGAGTAGCTGAACTCAGTGAGCGAGCCCAAACAATCATTAGCAAGATGCTTGCACAAGTTGATGCTGCGGTAGTTAGTGATAATAACTTTTTGTATTCGGGCACGCATTGGCAAGTCTCTAGCGAAGACTATAAAACCTTACTAGCAGAGTCTGAATACGCGGCATGGATGGCGGCTTGGGGTTATCGCGCTAACCACTTCACAGTAAGTATAAATCAGCTCGCTAGCATGAATGAATTAAGCGATGTAAATACCTTACTCAAACAAGCGGGATTTACACTTAACACTTCCGGCGGCGAGATAAAAGGCGGCAAAGATGTGTGTTTAGCGCAATCTAGCACAATGGCCGACACTTCAAGCGTAAGCTTTAGCGATGTTGCACTTGATATTCCAAGCTGCTTCTACGAATTTGCTCAACGTTATCCTCTGCCTAGCGGTGAACTGTATCAAGGATTTGTGGCAGCATCTGCCGATAAGATTTTTGAGAGCACCAACGCTGGTTAAATACTAAACGGGATTAGCTACAAGTTTGCCTGCTAATCCCGATAAAACCTTAATTCTTAGTTATCTTTGTCTTAATACTAAAAATAGCCCTCACGCTTTTTCTTCTCCATCGACCCGGTTTGATCTTTGTCTAACAAGCGCCCTTCGCGCTCACTGGTTTTACTCAAAATCATTTCAGTAACAATATCTTCTCGGGTTTTAGCTTTACTTAGCACAGCGCCCGTTTGCGGATAACACCCTAGCGTTCTAAATCTAATCCAGCGCGTTTCTAAGCTGGCTTTTTCTTTTTCGGTCAAATAAGGCAGCATACGCTCATCATCAAGCGCCAATAATTGACCTGAGTCTTCATCTATCCAGCTTAAGCGTTCGTCAGCAAAGTACAAAGGCACTATGTCGATTTGCTCTTGCAAAATATATAGCCAAATGTCGAGCTCAGTCCAGTTAGAGAGTGGGAATACTCGAACCGAATCACCTTTGTTTATTTGGGTATTGTACAGTGACCACAACTCGGGCCGTTGTTGTTTCGGGTCCCATTGATGGTCCGCGTTACGTACCGAAAACACCCGTTCTTTGGCCCGTGATTTTTCCTCATCACGGCGAGCTCCGCCCAAAGCTGCATCAAATTTATACTTATCTACTGCTTGTTTAAGCGCTATCGTCTTCATGTTGTCGTTGTATTTAACTGAACCAGACTCAATTGGGTGCACGCCCGCATCAAGCGCTTCTTGATTAACATGCACTATTACGTCTAAATCTAATTTGTCTTTTAAGTTATCGCGGAATTCGCCCATTTCATGGAACTCCCACGTGGTGTCGATATGCAACAAAGGAAAAGGCACTTTGCCCGGCGCAAAGGCTTTGCGAGCTAAATGCAACATAACGGTAGAGTCTTTGCCGATAGAGTAAAACATACATGGGTTATCAAAGCTTGCCGCAACCTCGCGCATGATGTGGATGGCTTCAGCTTCCAATAATTGAAGATGATTAAGATGAGACATGGACTACCTTTTTAAGTCAAACTAAATTGGCGTCGAGTCTAAGTCAATTCAGTCGAACAAAAAAGTCGACTTTACTTGGTATAACCATCAGGTTTTTTGGAATATGCATATTCCATTTTGACATATAATGTTGTATTTTCTTCCTATTGCCCTGACTTAATCATTGAAAAGTTTCGTATCGCCATCGGAATCAAAGCAAACACAGCGGTCAAAACACCTATTGCGGTTTCAATGGCATCAGTAGCGGTGTAAGCCATAATGGCAAGTAAGATGATTAAAAGAGCAAAGAAAGGAATTCGCAGATACTGCCAAACACTCTCGTTTGCGATTCTTAACCATTCGTCGAAGGTGTTAGCGGACTCTGCCGACAACACAAATTGTTTAAAACTCAGATTTATAATAAACCACCCTCTGTCTCTGCAAATATAACCGCGTCTTACAAGATGCTCAAGAGGTGCTCTGTTGAGTGGGTTAGGCTCTAAACCACTAGCAATTTGATACAAAATAGTGCGTTCGGTAACTGTGCACTGTTCCCATTTTGAGCGATAAAGTGAGCTTGAATTAGCACTGAAAAATTCAACTATTTGTTCGGGTAGCCAGTGCGCATCAATATGAGCGCGCCTCAACATGTCTTCGTCTAAATTTAGGACGACGGTATCAGCTTTTTCCTGCTCTTTTACTACGCGCAGTAATTCTTCAAACGCTTCTTCATCTCCCTGCGCGGTTGATTGGCTAAACAATAAAAATTGCTTAAGGACGCTGCGCAGTTGAGGCCACGCCAAAGACTCGTGCACAAGCACGGCAGTGGCATCTGCTTCGTCGTGCAAACGCGGTTTTACGCTAGGGCTCCAATCATAAACTTTTACAAAAGGTTGAAGTGCATGGGACCACCGCACGATTTCGTCTGCACTTGCTGCAACAGCTTCCCCTTGTCGCGTCGGAAACTGCTCTGTTCGGGTTAAACGAAATAACGGAGCTTGTTCGCAAAACAATATAATGTTGAATAGGTTTGATGCAAGTATCTGCTCTATCAGTTGCAAGGCAAAATTACGTAAGTCCTCATCAAATGCTGCTTCTTCTAAGCCTTCTAAAGCCAGTGTGTAACGCCGGTGCTTTGGATATTGTTCGGAGGCGACTTTTATAAACTTACGAACCATACCGGTTGCTTCAATGTCGGGGGCGTACAAGCTCGGTATATGGAAAATTGTATTACTGACTAATGGTGCTTTTTGAAAGCTTTCATAAAAAGGGTTGCTTGGTGTTTGCTTCGGCTCAACAATATTTAGACGTGTACTTAACTTTGCGCGTACCACCATCATATTGTCTTTAGATGCAAAGAACTTGTCGGCAAGTGCCTGCACCACATCATACCTTGTTGTGCTTCTAAGCCTAAAAAATGGGGGGATATTAAAGCCAAAGAAACGATTGAAAATCCAATCTTTCGCCACTTTATAAATAAATAACACCGCAGCAAAAAGGATTATAAGCTGCATAATAAAGCGTAAAACGGAGATCAGTATGCTACTGGAGGTGCTGCTTTGAGCTTCATATAATAAGACTTCATCGCGGCCGTTGTGCATCTCAAATTTATTAGGTGGGTTATTGGCTGCTTCTTCGTCACGTTCATGAATATTATCGAGATAGGAGATCACATTAAGTGATTCATCGATATCACCATCAAGTACCGAATACTTCCATAAAGACTCTATGGTGCTAGCGCCTATATTGGATTCATTAGACAAATTTTCGCTTAGTGTTGTGTCGGTCACACTCGCTTGACATAGTTGTAAAGACCGACTGTTACTATTAGGTGAGCCACTATTTGTAAACCGTATATTAAAGGGTGTTTGTTTTCCTAAAAAGCACAGTGCCGACGACACAACATTGGTATCTGAAAAAAGTGTAAGACTATTAGGGCCTTTCTCAGGGTTGTTTTCACTTGCCTGCGATTCAACGAACGCTGACTTTGAATCGAGCACTGCATTTCGATACCTGTTGACATCATTTTTCGTTATCGCAACCTCTTGACTCAAAGCGGCATGGTGAATCTGCGACAGCCTAATTTCGTGATGCTCAAACACCTGATTAGCAATAAGTAATGACATGCCACCAAACAGAGCCGTAGCGCCTACCAAGACCCCTATCATCAACAACTGAGTGTTACGGGCGTTATCAACGGGCGTAGGCCAAAAAAGATGTCGACGCTTACTTTTAGGTATTAGCATAATACTAAGAAAATACAAAAATAAGAAAGCAATAAAACAAATGCTTAAAGTGACTAAAACAGCCATCAAATTAACTGCACGGGCCTCTTCTTTGTCATAAAACACTACCAGTGTCCAAGGGATTCCTTTTTTTAATGAGCCTACAGCGAAACGGTGCTCTTTGCCGCTATAATCAACGTCTAACAAAACGGGTTGGTCGAGTAAAAACGGCGAATTTATTAAAGTATTGAAAAAAGCGTTATTTCCCGTTTCTACTAACAGATTTTCAACTAAGCTACGATTTGCATCATCGCTATGATAGAGTGCGCGCCCGGTAGCGTTTTCGAACACAACAAACCCATAGTTTTTGGGCAAAACGGCATTAGTAAGCGTTTGAATTTGAGTACCAAACGACAGTGCATCGTAAAATCCAAATGCATTTTTGTCGCCGCAAGACATCACTAACTGAGCTGACTTTGCGCCATCTCTTAGATTAAACAAGCGCTCTATGAAGAGGCCTGGCTGGCAGTTACTGATAGGTTGGACATAGTCCACCGGCCACAAGTCATTTTTAACGCCTCTTACGGCATAGTCGCGCTTAGCTAAGCTTATTTCACGATTTTGCCCACGAAAACGATTAGTAGTTGACCATTTTGCAAAACCATCTAATTTGACGGATTTCTCTAGCGTTTGCTCACCATTTAATACAAACATATTTTCCACAAAAAACGGACTTTGCGTATTGTTGATCAAAAGCTCGTCTTTAAACGCCATGGTCAGCTTTGGGTTTAGAGTATAGTTTGATATTTTTGTATCAGACTTATTTAAAACAGGGTCTAAATTGTCGATTACAGATTCGTCTTTAACATTGTCTAAACTTTCTGAGTCAGGTAATTCTTGAGGAAGATTTTCACTAACAATCTTCAGCATTTCTTCTAGCTCAAGATTAAAGGCATTGCGCATCTGCATAAAGATAGATTGATTCAGTTTATCCTGATTTTGTTTGACCTGACCGTACTTAACATAGTCATACAAGCCAATGGTGATAACGGTAATTAATAAAATTGAGCCAACCGCGAGTGCATGGCGATCCCAAGCCGAAAAAGCCTGACTAACTGAGCTAAGTCTAATTTTTAACAAAGGGATCAAGGCAATTAAAGCCAGTGTAAAGAACACGAAACCTGTAACCTGACTTCTTGAAATCGAAAGTTTAGTAGAGTCAAACGCACTTTTCTCGCGCAATCCAACTACATAAAACGTTTTCTGTTCGTCAGTGGCATTTAACAGCCTTTGATTAATAAAAGGCGAGACAAATAAACGATATTCGTTACCCGCAATCTTCACATCAACAAACTTAGATACTTCTTTAGAAGCAGAAATAAATCCCGCTTTAACCAGCGATTTAGTATCCTCAGGCTTACCTTTTTCGTCCAGAATATCTTTCAAATCACTAAACTCAATACCGATTAATGAGGAGTTTACCCGTGCATTTTGTTTTCGAGCGACCGTTTTACCCTCATGGTTCACGAGCAATACAAGTGGATAAAGCGTTTTACTTCCTCCTAGCCAGTCTTCTATCGGAACTGTCCAAAATTCAAATTTATTTTTCTCCAAAGACACTTTTTGAGTAGAACTGCCTTCTTCAATTTCACTGTGTGAGTCATTATTTACTTCGGCAGAACCTACTGCTATCTGATATTGTGCAAAACCATTTTTACGAATATCGTCAGTACGTTGTAAGTTACGTAATGGTGAGCTTTTATTGTCGCCAGTAGTAATCACATCACTCTTTGTCAAAAACATAAAATAGTAAATAAGCACAATAGATGTGTCGTACGAGATACCAAAGCACTTATTGAAATCACCTTGGTTTTGGGCTTTATTTTCGATGCATGACTTAACTTGAGAAACGGCATATTTAGCACGTGTTAATACACCATCATCGCTTGGCGAATAGCTAGCATCCACTGATCGTTGTTTAAGGTATAAATCTACAACCTCGGCATCCTGTTGTTGCATGCGTCTAGCGAGTTCAACTATCTTAGCTCTTTGGGTGCTTAAATCGTTCTTCCATGCATCAATACGAGGCAGATTCTCCTTAGTTTCTTTAACTTTTGACTTTGCTTTTGCAATTCTTTTGTAAAAACCGACTCTCTTTTCCAATAAATCACGATTTTCTTGATACCTTGTTAATTTAGCGTCCGGTTTTTCTATATAGCGAACCATTCCTTTATAAAGATTGCTAAAATTATTATCTAAGTCCACTTTTTCATTCTTGGAAGTCTGTGACTCCTCTCTGGCCGTCACAGATTTCTCTCGCTGCTCTATGTATGAACTAAAAGCATTGATGCCATTCTCAAGAGATACAGTAATATTATTGAGCTCACGGAAGTGCAGTTGATTTTGATATTTTTCGTTTTCTTGGATTTGATAAAAATAGTAGAGCACGCAAATTAAGAGCGCGAATGAAATGCTCAAAAAGACGATTAACATTGCCTTAAGCCGACCAGCTTTCCGTTGCATACGTGTTCCGGTAGTAAGAGGCGTTATTGGCTGCACGTGTTGATGCGCAGTTGACTGCATAAAAGCCGTTGGGTTCTTGAATAAAAATTACACAAGTTACAACAGATATGCAAGTCATAAAAAAAGCCAAACTTCAAAAGGTTTGGCTTTTTATTTTGTGTGCTGAATAGGCTATTCGCCTTGTTGTGGTTCGCCTTTTTGCGGCTCATCGCTGGGTGGTTCAACAGCTTTTGCAACAGGCATTTCAATTTCAATCCCATCTACACGCTGCAAACCTCTAGGTAATTTATTACCGCGTCTACCGCGCTCTCCATGGTAGTGGCTTAAGTCGGCAGCACTTAATGTCATGCCACGTTTACCCGCTAAAATTTTCACACTTGCATTTTCAGGTACTACCGCCAATTGGGTTAAATACTCTTCGCGAGATTTTGCTTTTGCCGACGGAATGTTCATCAGCTTGTTGCCCTTACCTTTACCTAAAACAGGCAAATCTTTGAGTGCAAACAAGAGCATTCTGCCTTGATTTGATATGCACAAACACATGTCAGTTTCTAGGTTAACGATACGGCTTGGTGACATTATTTTTGCACCAGTAGGTAAAGACACAAAGGCTTTACCTGCTTTGTTCTTAGTTAGCATGTCGGTAAAGCTCGATACAAAACCATAGCCTGCATCAGAGCCTATAAGGAAGGCTTGTTGGTCTGCTGCCATCACCACATTTTGAATACTCTCGCCACCCACCACACTGAACCGTCCGGTTAGTGGCTCGCCTTGGCTACGGGCCGACGGTAGTGAATGCGCATCGCACGAGAAAGTTCGACCGCCAGAATCTATAAATACGACCAGCTGATTGCTACGGCCTTTCGCGCTTCCTAAATAGTTGTCACCCGCTTTATAACTTAGGCCCTCAACATCTATGTCGTGGCCTTTCGCGCAGCGTGCCCAACCTTTTTCAGATAACACTACCGTCACCGCTTCTGAAGGAATAAGTTCTTTTTCAGATAAAGCTTTTGCTTCTTGACGCGCAACTATTGGACTTCTGCGGTCGTCGCCGTATGTTTCAGCATCCGCTAATATCTCTTTTTTAATTAAGGACTTCATCCGACGGTCTGACCCTAGTAATAACTCTAGAGAATCACGCTCTTTGGATAACTCTTCTTGCTCGCCCTTAATCTTGAATTCTTCTAATTTAGCTAAATGTCTAAGTTTGAGTTCGAGTATGGCTTCTGCTTGTTTGTCGGATAAACCAAAGCGCTGAATCAGTTCTTTTTTAGGTTCATCATATGTTCGGATGATTTCAATGACTTCGTCGATATTCAAAAAGGCAATTAATAAACCTTCAAGAATATGCAAACGCGCAAGTATTTTGTCGAGCCGGTATTGAAGACGACGAGTGACTGTATTTTTACGGTAAGCTAACCATTCGGTTAAAATCATTCGCAAGTCTTTCACCTGCGGTCGCCCGTCTAGGCCAATCATATTGATGTTGACCCGATAGCTCTTTTCAAGATCGGTGGTTGCAAATAAATGCTGCATTAGCTGCTCTACATCAACACGGTTTGAGCGAGGCGTAACAACCAATCGAGTTGGATTTTCGTGGTCAGACTCATCGCGCAAATCAGACACCATCGGCAGCTTTTTGGCCTGCATCTGATGGGCTATTTGCTCTATGATTTTTGCGCCTGACGCTTGATGCGGTAAAGCCGTGATCACAACGTCACCTTGGTCTTCATGATACACCGCACGCATCTTAATAGAGCCGCGACCTGTTTCATATATTTTGGCAATGTCAGACTTAGGCGTGATTATTTCGGCATCAGTTGGGTAATCGGGCCCTTGCACTATCTCCAGTAATTCGCTTAATTCGGTTCGGCTGTTATCAAGTAATAAAGCACATGCATTGGCCACTTCTCGCACGTTGTGCGGCGGAATGTCGGTCGCCATGCCAACGGCAATACCGGTAATACCGTTGAGTAAAATATGTGGTAAACGCGCGGGCAAAACAATCGGCTCATTTAATGTGCCGTCAAAGTTAGGCTGCCAGTCGGCAGTGCCTTGGCCGAGTTCGGTGAGTAGTATCTCACTGAACTTGGATAAACGCGCCTCGGTATATCGCATGGCTGCAAATGATTTAGGGTCGTCTGGCGCGCCCCAGTTTCCTTGACCATCGACCAGCGGATAACGATATGAAAAAGGCTGTGCCATAAGCACCATAGCCTCATAGCAAGCTGAGTCACCATGCGGATGAAACTTACCGAGTACGTCACCCACGGTACGCGCAGACTTTTTATACTTGGCATTATTACTTAAACCCAAGTCTGACATCGCGTAAATAATACGTCTTTGGACTGGCTTTAAACCGTCACCAATATGCGGAAGTGCGCGATCCATGATCACGTACATTGAATAGTTTAGGTAGGCGTCTTCAGTAAAACGCCCAAGCGGCATTTGCTCAATGCCGTCACTATTAATGGTGGTGTCGTTATTCATATAATTGGGTTACCTAAGCGCTTTATTATTCTAATTTTTTCTTCGATACGTGTGTGCTTGTTGCATTGACTAGTGTATCTTACTACTAATCGTTTGAGTAAGCGTTGCTAAATCTGTTTTTTAAGGTCATTTAGACTTTACATATATGGTAGCGCATTTTGACCAAAAGCATAATAGAGCCTTGAGTAAACATTCCCTTTTTACCTGCTTTTATTTCATTGCCTGTTGTTTTTTTATACAACACAGTGGTACCGCCTTTGCTGCCAACAAAGATGCGATAGAGCTAACAAACCCTCAACAAAGCCAGCTTGTTTCAAATTACTTTGCAGTATACAGACAAGAGTCAAGTGTGCTCTCGCTTACAGAATTTTTACAGTCAAAAACATTCATCCCCTATCGTAAATTTGAAGACCCTAACTATGGTTTTGTTAAAGACGGTGTTTGGCTATATAGCAAGCTTGTAAACAAAACGGAGCTGGATGACTGGGTTTTGAGCATAAGGTTTGCGCAGCTTCAAGAAGCGGACGTTTACGTTTTACAAAATGACCAAATCATTTATCAAGGCAGCGACGGCATTTTAAACAAGCAAGGCCCGTTTGCGCTACCCAGTTTTGATATTCCCTTCCCTCCCAACCAAGAAGTCGATATTTACATTTATCTGCGTTCAAATAGCATGAGCTTAATGGCGCCTATTTATATTGAGAGTCACGCCAGTTTTGAGAAAACCTCCATGCTCGACTTCACTATATGGGGCGTACTTTATGGTGCATTGGCGGTTTTGATTATTTATACGATTGTATTTTTAAGCTATCGACCTTCGCTTATTAGCAGCGTTTTTTTATTACACCTCGTTACCGTATTTGCTTTCGAAATATTGTGGAGCGGACAAAATGCAATAACCTTTGTATCGCTGTCACAGGTATACGAACATTTGCGCGCCGAATCTTTTATTCTGCTAATGGCAATTTCTAGCTCTATATTTAGTTTAACCATTGTGCCTGCTTCTCTGCACGGTAAACACCTTTCTAAAATGATGTATATTGTCGTTGTCATTTCAGCTTTCTTCTTTCTTTTATTTTTTACCTCCTTACTGCCCATCGAATGGCGGCTTTTGCTTACTTACGGCTTAGGCTTTGCAAACATATCATTAAACATATTAATGAGTCTGCGCGCATATTTGTCGGGGTTTTTCCCGGCTCGGCCTATGCTAGTCGGCTGGGCACTATTGCTTATTGGCGCCTTTATTAACAGTGCGTTTATATTCGGGATAGTGCCGCCCTACGAATACCTCACCCATCTTTTTCAATTAGCCTTAGTTGCCCAGTGCCTTGTGTTTTTACTCGCAATTGTGCTTAAAAACCAATACGACTTGCAGCTCGAAGTCAAAGAAGCCCAAACCGATGCTGAAAACAATTTTGGCTTAATAGAAGAACAAAACGTGCATTTAGACATTGCGCGCAAAGCTGCATTAAAGGCAAGTGAAGTTAAATCTCAATTTTTGGCGAATATGTCGCACGAAATTCGAACCCCACTTAATGCCATCATTGGTTTTAGTAAAGAGCTAGAGTCAAAGCAATACGTAGTCGAGCGTGATGAACATGTGCGAATCATCAACTCTGCAGCCACCGACTTACTTACCATAGTTAACGATATTCTCGACTTTTCAAAAATGGAAGCCGGTAAGCTTGTGCTTAATGTCAAACCCTTTTCGCCTCGGGATATTCTAGAAGATGTTGTTGCACTTATGGCAAAAAGCGCCCATTTAAAACAACTAGAGTTTGTTTTTGACGTAGGAGACCTGCCACCATCAGTCATTGGTGACGGCTTTAAAATTAAACAGTTGTTAAGTAATTTACTCAGTAATGGCCTTAAATTCACTAATTACGGTTACATAACGCTAAGCGCAAAGGTGTTAGAGTCGGGTACGAAGCATTGTGAAATTGAATTTCAGGTGCGCGATACAGGCATCGGTATTAACAGTGAAGACGTAGGTAAACTATTTACGGCATTTCATCAGCTTGACGATGAGCTTAATCGCTCTTTTCAAGGCACCGGTCTTGGTTTAGTTATATGCCAAGAGCTAACAAGACTGATGAAAGGAAGCATAGAAGTCGACAGCGAACCCAACGTGGGCAGTACATTTACTGCGGTTATTCCCTTTATCCTTGACCGCGAAGTACATTCCATAAGAAAGAATAAACCCTTTGCGAATCACCACGCTATATTAGTGGACGAATGGCCTCTTTCTCAAAAAGCTACCAGCCAGCAACTTGCCATAGCGGGTTTTAATGTGGATATTGTCGACAATATAAGCGCTATAAAAAGCTTAAACCTGAGCAATGATTACGTGTTTGTGAGCCTTCCATTTAGAAGCAATGAAAACCGCAACCGACAGCTAGAAGAGCTTGCAAACCTGCGCCCGAGCAAACTTGTTCTCTTATATTCTGGGCCATCACCTAGCTCCGCATCATTCGGTGGGTTTAGCAACCAGCCTTATCTGATTCGTTTACCACTTACAACGCAAAAACTAAGAGATATTGAAACTACAAGTAATCAAGTTTTTCCTACCGAGGCAAGCAAAAAACTCAGTAAACTGCCGCCTATTAGAATGTTAGCGGTGGATGATATTGATTTAAATTTACGTCTATTAGAAACTTGGATGGCACCCTCTCCTGTCACACTCGACCTTGCCTACGATGGCAAAACAGCCATTAAATATTGTGAAAAACAAGAATACGACATTATTTTAATGGATATTCAAATGCCAAATATGGATGGGCTCGAGACAACTTCATATATTCGTAAGACTGAGCTTAATATAGGGACACCTATTATCGCTATTACAGCTCATGCTTTGGCTTCAGAAAAACAGCACTTTTTAGATTCGGGCATGGACGATTTTTTGCCTAAACCCATTCAAATAGACAGCTTAATTGCGGTTATCAAAAGCTGGTGTAACCAAGTACCTGAACAAAATGTTGCTGCACCTGAATCAATCGATTGGGAACTTGCGCTAGAACGCAGTTATGGCAATAAAGACGCCGCTATTTCGTTTTTAGACACTTTTGTGGAACGCTTGGGTGAGCACTCAGAAGAAATTGAATCAGGCTGGAAACAACAGCGTGTCGATATTGTTTTGGCCAGCGTACACAAACTACATGGTGCATGTTGTTATACCGGCGTACCGCGCCTGCAAGAGTATTGCCATGAAGCAGAGACTACATTAAAAACCGATACCCTAGAAAGTAACTCCAAGGCTTTGTCTACCTTGTTACTTGAAATAGAGCAAGTGGAAGCAAAATGGCCCAAACGCCGAGAAACGCTGGGTATCTGATTATTAAAACAGAGCTTAAGATGAAGCGCGTTTCTTGAGCGCTTCTATTTCTTCTTGTTTAATACTGTCGTGGCATTCGCGTAAAAGAGTGACAAACTCGCTGCCAGAGCGGTCTATATCATTTACTGATAAATAGACATCGTAACCTAAACCGGCCTGTAGCTTGCGCATGCGATTAGCAAACATAGCGTTGACGCCGTTAATGAGCGTACCGTCTTTGAGTTTGTATTTGGTGTCTTCGATTATATCGTCGCCATAACATTGGCCCGACTCACAGTTACTCATAGCAACATGCGCGGCAAGCGGCCGCTGCTCCATGAGTAGGTGGGTGACCAAACGCGGCGATATAGCACCTAAAAACGCTTCCGGGTCTTTGAGCCTAAACCCGACCATTTCCAAATCGATATGCTCTAAGCCTTTGTGCACTTTAGGCACATCCATTCGCTGAATATTTTGCCACGAAATTTCCCACACGCCTTTGCGGTGTTTGTAGTAAATGGCTTCTTTGGTAATGTTAAGACTAAACTTAGGTTCACGCATTTTGTAATAACCCATTACAAACGCAATTATGCTGCCAGAAATAAACAAGATCCCCACTAAAAAAAACATTTGGGGTAGCAACATGATTATAAGTATACCGATAGTTGCCACAACAGCGCCTATCAACATTGTCGTCATGCCGTTAGTTGCAGAGCTGCTGCGAATAAGAATACCATCGGCTTCATCGACGCTTTGCGAGTCAGCGTTATACGCATCAACTGCGTCAACTTGTTCTATAGAATTATTGCCAGACATAAAAATAAAATACGATCATAATAATTGCCCATATTATGATATACCGTGTTCGCTTACAAAAAGCACAATCTGTGTGCCACCAATCACTTAATTTCTTCATGCCACCTGCAAGTTTTGTTGACGCTTTTGGGCTATTTTTTGTTGCCTGCGGGTACGCAAACGACATAAGAGCGCGACTAATACTGGGGTAAATACTAGCGACAATATAACAGAAAAGCCAACCCCGCCGGCAAGGACAACAGCCAATGGAGGCCAAAATGAACCCTCACTAAATAACAATAATGGAATCAAACCACCGACGGTGGTAAAAGTGGTCGATAAAATATGCCTAGAACAACTCATGGTTTCTTCAACAATCGATTGTGTGTCGCCTTGCATCGCTTTAGGGTTAGCCGCAATGGCTGCAATCACAACAATAGAACCGTTAATGGCGACCCCAATTAGGCCAGCGCTGCCAAGCAAAGGGTTAAAGCCAATAGGCAAACCCGACAGCCATAAACTTAAAAAGCCTAAGCCAACCGACAGCATTGCGACCAAACCAATTACCGCAGCAAAGCGTACGCTTGCAAAGCTCAAAATCAAAGCGGTTACCATCAATACCAATAACACCGGCAAATAGGTAGCAAGCTGTCCTAGCGCTTGTGCTTGCTCGTCTGCATCACCCGCCATCTTAATGCGATAGCCCGGTGGCAGAGTAATGTTTTGTTCAACTAATTCACGCAATTGCTCACTGGCCGTTACCGCAGCTACGCTGGGCAATAAATAAGCTTTTATTTTGTTTACGCGCTCACCGTCTACTCTCGTGATACCGCTAATACTGGGCAGCACTTCAATTTGTCCGATAGCGCCCACGCCAATTAGCGCTCGGGTGTTGCCGGTTTGTGCAATTAAAGGCAACGCATCCAACTGTTGAATTGTGCTGCGTTGTTTATCGCCCACTCTTACTCGAATATCGAGCTCTTCAGTGCCTTCTAAAATCGAACCGCCTGTACTGCCCGACAAAGCAACTTGCAACTGCTGCGCGATGTTGCTTAAAGACAGCTGAGACAGGTAAGACTGATTTTCACTTACATTCACAACCACTTCAGCCTCGCCAGAGCTTATAGATATTAACGACTGAGTGAGCCCCGGAATTTGCGTCATTGCCAAGCGCACTTGTTTACCTAATTCGTCTAGTACCAGTAGGTCATTACCAAAAATGTCCACTTCAAGGGGGGCATCAATTGGCGGGCCTTGCCCAAATTTACGCACAATTATTTTTGCTTCCGGAATGCTATCTTGTAGATCGTATTGCAAGTCGACAATAAGTTGGTCGGCCTGGGCAACGCTTTGGGCTGTAATAACCGCATTGGCAAAGTTGGGGGAATTATCTCGATTCATGACTTGATTGTAATACACCGATGGCGCAGAGCCGCCAATCATCCAAGTCACTTGTGCAATGCCTTCTTTTTGGGCGATGTAAGCGTCGGCCTCTCTCGCAAGTGAATAGGTATGGTCGATGCCAGTGCCCTCAGGCATAATTAGGTAGACTTCAAACTGGTCGCGGTCGGCACTTGGGAAAAACACATTAGCGAGCTGCTGGGATAATACGAAACCTGAAAGGCAAAAAACAGTAATGATTGGCAGCACTAATAGGGGCCGCCTTATTGCTTTGCCAATGAGCTGTTTAAAGGCCAAAGAAACCGAAGGTAACTGATAACCTCGAGTAAACCAATGGGCTTGTGCATCTGCTTCGCGCGGCAAATATCGGGCAGCCAGCGCCGCAATAAGCGTTAAGGAAATAGCCAGCGAACCAATTAATGCCATCACCACGCTAATGGCAATAGGGCTTATAAAGTCACCTATGTTGCCGTTGAGTAAAAATATCGGCATAAAACCCAATATAGTTGTGATTGTTGAAGCCAGTAAAGGCGAAAACAAATGGCTCACACTCTTTTGCATCACTTCTAGGCGGCTAAACGATTTATCGAGTAAGTTCAGCCGAATTTCGTCCGTTATCACAATTGCGTTGTCGATGAGCAAACCAATAGCAATAATGATCCCAAATATCGACATTTGATGAATCTGCTGGTTAAAAAAGCTAAGACTAAAAATCGCGAAAGACGCGCACAATGGCAAGGCTAAACCCACTATTAGTGAAGCTTTTATGCCCATAAAAAATAACACCACAAGCATTACTACTGCTGAGCCCATCAGTAAGTTAGTACTTAGTTCAGATAACCGTGCGTCGGTATAAATGTTTTGCTCAAAGGTGATGTCTGCGGTAAACGAATTGCCAAACTCTTCGTTAAATCGTTCCATTTGCGCGCGCACGCCGGCCGTCCATTTGTCAACGCGCAGGGTTGTTTGCATACGCGCTGCAATAAAGATTCGGCGCTCTCCATCAACCAAAGCTATTTCATTAAGCGGCGTTCGTTGGCTTTTTTCAATGTCGGCGATATCTTGAAGGCGCAAGTATCTGCCATTGGCAGCCTGAATAGGCACTTGCGCTAACATTGCCGTGCTATCTAAAGGTTCAGACACTTGCACTCGCATATCTTTTTGCGCATTTTGTAACACACCTGCAGGCAATTTAGGGTCGGCGCTTTGTATACGCTGACTCACTTCTGACAAGGTCAAACCCGTCATAGCCAATTGTTGCGGGTTAATGGTAACAGTGATTTCTTCTTCAGGCTCACCATACACGCGCACAATTTCGGTGCCTGGCACATTGCGGATACGATCTGATAGCTCGGTTGCCATACGGCCCACTTGAGTCAAATTAGTCGTGTCTGGATAGTTAGCCTTAATCGACAATATGACAGTAAATGCTGTTGCGCCGCGTTTATCTTCTAATAAAGGTTTGCCCGCACCATCAGGGAATCGCTGAGAAGCATCATCTATTGCATCGCGTATTTTTGAAAATACTTGTTGGTTGTTTTCGTTGCTAGTGGTGTCTTGCAGTTCTACAAATAAAGAAGAAAAGCCTGCTTTTGAAGTGGATTTTATTTCTTTGATTTCGTACAACTGGCGCAGTTCATCTTCTAGTACATCAGACACCAAGGCTTCGACTCGCTCAGCAGATGCGCCTGGGTAACTGGTTAAAATAATCACATTGCGCAAGTCTATGCGCGGATCTTCGAGGCGGGGCAAGGTATTAACCGCCGATAGGCCTGCTACTAAAATAATAATAATACTGAGAACAAGTAGATGCCCTTTACGGAAAAACGCCGTATACCAGGATGGGTTTACTGGCTGGGGAGCTTGATTTGATGTGTTTTGCATAGCGGTTTTCCGTATACCTTATCGAGTAGAAGAAAGCTGTTGAGCTAATGCATTTTGTTCAGCGCTTTGTGGTGTGATAGATGACATCAAAGCTCCTGAATCCTCTAACTTAACCAAATCAACATCGTTTACCTTTTGCTGGGGCGTTAGCCGGTGTATCCCGTTAACCACAACTTTGTCGCCATTGCTAATTGCCCCACTCACGTATGCTCGCACGTCATCTGCATACTCAATTGAGACCACACGCGTTTCGATACTTTGATTATCTGATACCACATACAAGGTCCACATACCTCTAATGCCTGTCGCTAGCGCGCTCAAAGGCACCCACGCGCCCTTTTTCTGTTGCACAATATCAACGGTTAGCGATACTAGGTCGCCAGCAACCATGAGTTGTTGCTGCATTGGCGATAGGTCTGCCATGTTAATGGTCATGACCGCGTCAATAGTGCGCGTGCTCATGCTGCGCTGTTTAGAAACCGACTTAACCTGAGCAGGAAATAATGAACCTCCAATATTAAGCATGTAAGTGGCGTTTTCTCGAATGCCGAAAGCCGTTTGCTCAGGCAAGCCAAAACGTGCTTCTAAATTGGTTTTAGCCAAAATAGAGAAAATAGCTTGGCCCGCATTTACCACCGTGCCATTGTCTACATATTGACGCACAACCTGACCATCAAATGGCGCAATAAGCGCTGACTTTGCGAGTTCGACTTGCAAGCTGCTCAAACGGGCTTTTGCTTCTTGCGTAAGCGCATTGGCGGCATCTAGTTCAGCTTGAGCTTCGTCTAGGCGCTGCTGTGGTTCAAGCCTGTTTTCTACAAGTTGTTTGATGCGCCGCTGCGAGAGCTGTGCAAGCTTTGCGTTTGCTTGAGCACTTGCTAGTGCGCTTTCTAATTCGTTTTTACGTGCTTGGAGTCGAGCTATGTCAAGCTGAGCCAGTAAATCCCCTTGTTTAACGCTGGCGCCTTCAAGCACAACTAAGTTTTTAAGGGTACCTGCTAATTCAAAACCAATATCAGATTGTTGCACCGACTCAACTTGCCCGTATACGCTACGTGGTTTTTGATACTCAGTTTGAATGCTTATTTCGGCAGCTTGCACGCGCGTGTTTTGTGTCACCAACATTCTATCGTTGTCAAGGGCTAGCGCACTTTGGTTTCCCGAAAACATCATCAACACAATAAGGGCAATAAAACACACCGTAGCAATAATCAGTAATAGACTCCTATTAGGTGAAATTTCGGGCCCGTTGTTATTTGATTGTGTCATTTGTGCAGTATCCTGCTCGTCGTGTTGTAAGTCGTCTTTGGTCGACATAGGGTTTCCGTTTAAGCAATTGGCATTGCCTTT
>CAZXTD010000003.1:31646-36980 GCA_964643575.1 uncultured Glaciecola sp.
TTCCAGTTTGGGTTCCAGTTTGGGTTCCAGTTTGGCAATTAGCATTGCCATAAGTACGATAATGAGCCATAATCCTAGAATATAAATACTAGACTGTCTAGTCTATTAATGTGAAATTTTATTTAAGCTTGTTTTATACGTCATTTTTAGGCTTTCAAATATGCACTAAAAACTAAATAATGCAGGTAAACCGTAAGTGCAATTAGTACAAAGGCAACAAAGTTAGGAATGAGTAAAGCAGAAATTACACGCACCGCAGGCAGGCCAAAGAGCCAGAAAAAGCGCGGGCAAATTTTACACAGCGCGGCTGAGTTGTTTTTGCAACAAGGCTTTGCAAAGGCATCAATGGACGCGGTGGCAAAAGAAAGCGGCGTTTCCAAACAAACGGTGTATTCTCATTTTGCAAACAAAGACGCTTTGTTTAATGCAGTAATCGAAACAAAATGCGAAGAATATCGCATTGAAGACGCCGCAATTTGTATTGAGACTCAAGCCTTAACTGAAATATTAGAATTAATTGGGCTTCGCTTTACCCTATTGTTAAATGATGAAAACGTGGTGGCAATGTATAAAGTGGTTATCGCCGAATCAAAACCAGACTCACCAGAAGCACGCTTATTTTATGAGGCGGGCCCTGTGTATTCTTGTGAAATGGTTGAAAATCTGCTTATGGCTCACCCACAAAGCAAGCTTAACGCTGCCCAAGCAAAAGAAGTCGCGCTCGATTTTTTCAATTTAATGAAAGGCGACTTCCATATGTTGAGCCTTTTACACTTACCTTATGAAATGACAGAGCTAGACCAGATGCAACATGCCAAACGTGTTGCAGAAAAAACAATCGCGATAATAGAATTAATTAAAGCGCGCTAATCATCGAAGTTTACGTACGTTCGGCTTTGGGTGTAAACATCACCAAAGCGATACCGCCTAATATGACTAACTGCGAGATAACTAGCGCCATGGTAATCGCCTCCCCTATCCATATTAATCCGCCTAGCGCTGCAATAACTGGTACCATTAGTTGCACAACACCTGCTTGCACAGGCGTTAAACCATTTAATGCATAATACCAAATGGCGTAGCCGATACCTGAGGTAATTGCACCAGACGCTATTGCTAGCACGAACCCTGAAACCGACCAACTAGACTCAACAAATAGGTACATGAGACCTAACGGGATGGCGAAAACAAGACTTTTGCTAAAATTGACACACGTGTCTAGCAATGGCGTTTGTGAGCCTTTACCCAATATTGTATACACAGCCCAGGCTATGCCCGATATCATCATTAATACAAAACCTGTTAATGAAAAGTCGACTTCATCGAGCCCACTTTGCGCATTAACCAAATAAACTAACCCCGAAAATGCCATTACTAAACCGAGCCATTTGAGTAAACCCAATCGCTGTCCTTGCAAAATACTGACTGTGATCATGGTTAATTGGACGCAGCCGAATAAAATAAGCGCGCCTAAGCCAGCGTCGAGCAATATGTATGCGTAAGAAAAAGTAGCAGCATATAAAAACAACATTAAAGGTGCTAACCACAATTGTAAGGTGCTTTTATTGACGATGGTGTTTGCCTGAGTATTGCTTGAAGCTTGGCGGGTAAGCCATACAATCATGATTAAAGTAATAGCGCCACTGAGCAAGCGCAAAATAGTAAAAGTGGTCGCGTCGATACTCTGGTCTTGCAATGCTAAACGGCATAACACTGAGTTGCCTGCAAATGCCATAAGAGCGATTAAGGTTGAAAAAAAATACTTCACCTGTGTTTTACGAACAACACTGGCAAACAAACACCCAATGCTTATCCATTGGCGCCTAACTCTTTAAGCTGTAGCTTATATTTTCGACTCACTTTCACGCTGTCTCCTGAACTTAATAAAGCCAAGTATTCACCATTGGAGTTAGGCGTTAGGCTGGTTAACTTTGTGAGGTTGATAATAGCAGAACGACTCGCCCTCATAAATTGCTTAACACACAGTTCTTTCTCAAACTCTTTAAGTGGCTTACGAATGATGTGGTTTCCGCCTTCTGTGTGCACACACATATAATCACCCGCAGCTTCAATCCATAAAATACTTTCTAGCTTTATACGAAGCCATTGTGTACCACTTTTTAAAGATATAGTGTCGTGAGATGCGTTAAGGTTACCGGGTTGTGCTTGCGCGAGTTTATGCATAAAAATATCGACTGAGCTGCCTGTTTTACGCAAAATCAAATCGTTGAGTGCTTCATGTTGTTGAGATTTTTCACGCAAGTCAAAAGCACTTCTTATTTTTTGTAAGCACGCTTCAAAACGGTCTCCCGCAAACGGCTTTAATAAGTAATCAAGCGCTTTAAAATCAAAGGCCTCCACCGCAAATTCTTTAAAGGCAGTTACAAAAACAATCGCACAGTCTTTGTATGAACTTTGCATCAGCCATTGCGCAAATTCGGTTCCAGACATACCTGGCATTTCAATATCTAAAAAAATAACATCTGGTCGGCAACTATCCATTTGACCAATAGCGTCTATGGCAGACGCGCATTCACCCACTATATCGATATACTCAATATCTTTAAGGTGTATTTTAAGGCCCTCTCTAGCCAATGACTCATCATCGACAAGCATCACTCGAATTGCCCTGCCCTGCTCTAATGAGATCTTATGTACGTTGGGTTCAAGCATTACGCCAGCTCCTTAGGGATCGTAATACTCACCTCAAAACCCTGCGGGACGAGCTGCTGAGTATCAAAACGATGCCTGCCAGGATAAAGTACAGCTAAACGCTCTTTGATGTTTTGCAAACCTACCTTACTCATTGTTGAATCTTTGATTTTTGCCTTTGGCACGCCTGGGCCATTGTCACTGATACACAAATTCAAGTGATCATTATTGCAGTCTGCCTTTATGCTAATCACGCCGCCACTGGCCATATTGGCGATGGCATATTTGATAGCGTTTTCGATAATAGGCTGCAGCAACAAACTGGGTACCAAGAGATTTTCGGCGTCTGGATGCACTTCCATATTTATCGACAGCCTCTCGTCGAACCGAGTTTTTTCTATTTCAAGATAAAGCATACTTGCTTTTAGTTCATCGATTAATGGAATTTTTTGTTCAGGGTCGTTATCTAGTGAAAAACGTAAAAAAGTCGATAGCCTCGCTAGCATGCCATTGGCTTTTTCTTTTTGGTCGAGCAGCACCAAGGTTGATATTGCATTTAAAGTATTAAATAAAAAGTGCGGATTAATTTGATAGCGCAACATTTTTATTTGCGCCTTGTGTGATAAGCGAGCCGCTTCAAAGTGAAGCTGTTTTTCGTTGACTAAGCGGTAATGATAATTAATACCAAAATACAAACTGCTCCACACTAGAATCATGAAAAACGAATAGCCTAGCCCGTCTAATATGGCCCAAGGGTTATCAGCCATGCTAGCAGACTCGCTTAGCCATTCGGCATAGCCTACATTACTTTTTAGTCTGGACATCGCTAAATTTTTAAGCGGTGTCCAGATAAGAGCCGCCAGTAAACTCGCGGACATTATGCAAAGTAGTAGGCTTTTAGCTTGCAAGTGCCAACAGTTGCGGTATACGTAGCGCATAGGAAGCGTTAACAAAGCGGCGATTAAACCACTTACAATTAGCGGAAATATTATCGTTAAACTGGCTTTTTCGTTGTGCGTAAACAAAACATTGTCAAAAGTAAAAATAATCACATACGAAAACCAGCCCGCAAAATGTAAGAGCCAAAATGATAGCTTGGGGGCTTGCTTGCCATGCGATGGAGAGCTTGTATTAGACTTGGTCTTTATCATGTAATGAGGGCAACGCGCATATTATTTACGATATCAAATTAGATGGTACTACAGTTCTTTTCGTTCGCGTTGATAAATTAGACAAAATACGGAATTACGCGACAAAGCATGGCTTTATCATACAAGCCTAAGGTATAAAAAAGGGCGCTAAAAGCACCCAAAATTGCTAGGGAGAACACTCGTCTATTCGACAAGTATCGTTAGCAAACCTTCATATACCATGCAAATTATTCGCCATGGATTTCATTAATCGGTGCACGAGCTTTCTTTGCTGCAAGATACTCCTTGTCAGTAATACCTCCTTTACCCGCTATAAACATAGCCGTATTAGTTGCGCCGTTAACGAGAGCAAAAGTAACCGCAGGCAAACCATCACATACAAGGCCCTTTTTCAGCATATTTCTATTTAATCTTGAATGTCTAATTGCGCGTTTTAGCTTTGCAGAATTGTCTTGTTTTAATAGCACGCACATTTGTACTAGCTCATCCTCTAGGTTTGAATCAATAAATGGACCTTTACTCGTATTTTGTTGCCCTTGGGCTAGTGCCGGCAAGCTTGTAATTGACAATATTAATAAAATGGAATTAATCAGTTTCATAATAACTACCTTCTAGTTTTGCTCACGCTGAAAGTGTGTGGGCAGTGATAGTAGTTAACCGAATAAATCGTATTTCGTAACGAAATGATCGACAAACTGCGTTAAGAACCTGATGAGCAAGATGGTTTACGGAATTGTGAGATGAATGCATGCTTGTTTATAAAAACAAAAGGTATTCAAAACAAAGTTTGATACAATCTGTGCAGACAAATTAGACGCGAGAATCTTTAGAATTCATGAAATCGTTTACCGGCAAACATATCTTAAGCGTGGGGCAATTTGACCGCAGTGCGGTTGAGCAAGTCTTTTCAATCGCAGACAACATGCAGGCTTATGCTAGCCGCGAAAAACGGACGACCGTGCTAGAAGGCGCTATTTTAGGCAATCTCTTTTTTGAACCCAGCACGCGTACACGTGTCAGTTTTGGTACTGCCTTTAATCTGCTGGGCGGTGAAGTCCGAGAAACAACCGGAATGAGCAATTCAGCGCTAGCAAAAGGCGAGTCTTTATACGATACCGCCCGCGTGTTAAGTGGATACAGCGACATTATTGCAATGCGTCATCCGCAACAAGGCTCGGTCAGAGAGTTTGCAACCGGCAGCAGAGTGCCCGTTATTAATGGTGGTGATGGTGCCAATGAGCACCCCACCCAAGCACTACTCGATTTATACACGATCGCTAAAGAGCGCCGTTCTTTTGGGCAAGGCATAGACGGTTTGCACATTGCCATGATTGGCGATTTAAAACATGGCCGTACGGTGCATTCCTTAGCAACCATGCTGTCATTATTTGACAATATAAAGTTTACTTTGGTCTCCCCTACTGACTTAGCCATGCCGGGTAAAGTATGCGACAACATTGTTAATGCTGGTCACGAGCTTGTGATTAGTGATGAACTAAGCGGTGTGGTAGAGGCCGACATTTGTTATCAA
>CAZXTD010000003.1:36990-52712 GCA_964643575.1 uncultured Glaciecola sp.
CTGTTTAAGAATGTAAAGTTCACGCTGATTTCACCAAAAGATTTGTGCATGCCGCAAAGTGTTTGTGACACCATAAACAACGCTGGCCACGAACTTATTATCAGTGAGCAACTCGAAGGAGTGGTTGAGGCCGATATTTGCTATCAAACTCGCATACAGGAAGAGCGTTTTCCCTCGCAAGATGAAGCAAATAAGTATCGCGGAAAATTTAGGCTGAATCAGCAAACTTATACGCAGCACTTTAAATCTCAGACTGTCATTATGCATCCGCTCCCGCGCGACTCACGCGCTGAAGCTAACGAACTCGACAGCGACCTAAATAGTCATCCTAATTTGGCTATTTTTAGGCAAACTGATAATGGCGTGTTAGTGCGTATGGCATTATTCGCACTAATATTGGGCGTCGAAAATAAAGTCCACGACTTTGAACGTAAAGTTGTTTGGTACAGCAAAAAGAATATCCTTTAACAAATAGTCATAGCAATACACACAGCAAAAAGAGTTAAAAACATCATATGAATAAATCTGAATCATTATTTGAACGCGCACAAAACACCATTCCCGGTGGCGTTAATTCTCCTGTACGTGCATTTAAAGCAGTAGGCGGAACGCCTCGTTTTATTGAACGCGCCGACGGGCCTTATATGTATGACGTAGACGGCAATCGATATATTGACTACATCAACTCTTGGGGACCAATGGTATTGGGTCACAATAATCCGCAAATTCGCCAAGCGGTTATCGATGCTGCTGAGTTTGGTTTGAGCTATGGTGCACCCACGGCAGCAGAAGTTGAAATGGCCGAGCTGGTAAGCTCAATTGTACCGTCAATGGAAATGGTCAGAATGGTAAATTCGGGCACCGAAGCCACTATGAGCGCTATTCGCTTAGCACGTGGTTACACAGGCAAGAATAAGCTGCTTAAGTTTGAGGGTTGTTATCATGGTCACGCAGATTCATTGTTAGTAAAAGCGGGCTCAGGTGCACTTACGCTTGGCGTACCAAGTTCGCCCGGCGTGCCAGATGATGTCGCTAAGCATACCCTTACCATGCAATTTAACGATATCGAAACTGTGCAGCAAGCCTTTGCCGAACATGGTGACGACATCGCTTGTATTATTGTTGAGCCTGTTGCAGGCAACATGAACTGCATACCGCCTATTCCGGGTTTTTTAGAAGGCTTACGTAAAATCTGTGATGACTACGGCGCTGTGCTTATTTTTGATGAGGTTATGACAGGATTTAGAGTATCTTTAGGCGGCGCTCAAGAACGCTTTTCAGTTACGCCCGACCTAACATGTTTGGGTAAAGTCATCGGCGGCGGCATGCCGGTTGGGGCATTTGGGGGCAAAAAAGAAATACTCACTCATATTGCGCCAACGGGGCCAGTTTATCAGGCAGGCACTTTGTCGGGTAACCCAATTGCGATGGCCGCTGGCTTATGCGCACTTAAACAACTGAAAGCGGATGGTTTTTACGACAGCATTTTTGCAAACACCCAAGCTTTGGCTGATGGATTTAAACAAATGGCCGATAAAAACGGTATTCCACTAACCACAAACGTTGCCGGTAGCATGTTTGGCATCTTTTTTACTGAAGAAGAAAAAGTGATTAATTATCAGCAGGCGATTAATGTTAACCAAGCGCAATTTAATCAGTTTTATCATCATATGCTAGAGCAAGGTGTGTATTTAGCACCAGCATCTTTTGAGGCAGGTTTTGTTTCAAAAATGCACACTAGCGACGTTGTTGATGCCACCCTACAAGCGGCAGATATAGCATTTTCACGCATTAAATAAGTTATGACTTACTTGCTGTTATTGACCATTGTTGTTGCCATATATGCGGTATTTATTACCGCAATGTGGTGGCGTCAGAGGCAAGAGCCGCAAGTTAATTCGATTCAAGATAATGCTAACACAGTCACCACTGCGCTAGCCCAGAGTCAAGATACAGGCTCTGAAGTTAGCGAAGCGATGTTGGCAAAAGCTGATGAAGCACAGCGTCTGCAGCAAACCTTTCAAAAATTTGTACCACGCCAATTTGTTGAGCACTTTGCCAAAGGCGGCGCTGAATTACTCTCTTTAGGCTATGCAGACGAAGACGAAGTGGCTGTTATGTTTTGTGACATACGCGGCTTTACGCGCTTGTCTGAGCAAATGTCACCCCAACAACTCATGAACTTCTTAAACTCATATTTTTTAAGAATGAACGCACCTATTCATGATAACGGCGGCTTTATCGACAAATTCATTGGCGACGCGATAATGGCTTTGTTCGATCATCCTGCGGGCACCTCGGCCGACAAAGCTAACGACGCCATTAATGCTGCACTCGATTTACAAAAGGCCTTACACCTTTATAACCATCACCGCGCAAACAGTGGTTATCCGCCTATTAAACATGGTATTGGCTTGCATTACGGCCCGGTAGTACTTGGTACCGTTGGCTCAGATGATCGCATGGACACCACCGTTATTGGCGATACAGTTAACGTTGCCCAGCGCATCGAAAGTCTTACCGAGCATTTTGGCCTAGAGATTTTATGCACTAAATCACTTATTGAGGCTGCACAAGCAACAGATACACTCGCCTGCCGCAGCATCGACGAGGTCGTGCTAAAAGGCAAAAGCACCAGCATCGAAATTTTAGAGATTTTTCAGCATTTAGACGCCAATGCTATAAAACAGCGGCAAAAGAGTATTTCTGTGATTAGTGAAGGCGTCAGGCTTCGTAATCAAAAGGACTTTAAAGCCGCTCTCGATATTTTCAAGCAGGGTCGCGAAACCCACCCGCAAGATAAAGTCTTTGATTACCATATTAATTTGTGCCAAAAGCTAATGTATCAACTAGATTGGGATGGTGTGGTAAGGCTGTAGTTTTTACAGTTTTGATGAGGGATACGCACAAAATTCTCACTCTAGTAAACTAACACTAGTTAAGTTAGCAATCTGCCATTGTTATCTTAAAATCTCGTTGGCAATTAGCAATCTGTTGCGTCTCTTTCATCATACTTCTTAGAACGGGTTCGAACGATACCTTAGTTTTTTTCTTTTCTTCATCATTTAACGCCACTTTTTAGTGGGTTCTAAAACCCAAAGGCGCCTCTTAAAATAATTTCACTATTGAACGCTTTTAAAGACTAAAATAATAAACCTATATATTTCATATGCTTACGTGTGACTTTTTTGTAACCGAAGTGTTACCAAACTTATTTTTTAAAGGTTGCGAATAAGTTCCAGATAAATCATCAAAAGGTGTCACTCTAGTTATTCCAATTACAAAAAGTTCTCTCTACTGTTAAGTCATCAACAAACGGCAGTAAAACACTAAACACTAAACACCGAGAGGCAAGACATGAAAACATCTACTAAAGCACTTATCGCACTTACTTTTATTAACATAGGTACGCTTACTTTTGCACCTGCTGCATATGCAATAACTGAAAACGAAATAAAGGAAACATCTAGTGAAACCGAGCCAGAAGAAACAACACCAGTAGAAACGATTCCGGTTGAACCACCATTTACACCCTTAAAACTCGTTTGCACGCTATTGCCCGAATTATGTATCGAATAAGTTTGACGAATCAGAAAATAAGCAATGAAAAAATGAGGATTATTCTAAGCGTTTGTTTTTCATACGTTAAATATTCAAAAGCCTCATTCTTTTTGCATTAAACGAATAAAGTTTTCAAGAGAAGAAGATGAAAAAAATATCTCAACTAGTCCAACAAATTGAACAGATAGAGTCAGATAAAAGTTTGGAGCAGTTTTTTAGTTCAATAAGCGCCATAGGTGCATACAAGTGGTCGGGATTAATGATGTTTGTACCCGAAACAGCTAGCAGCACCAGCGTTCGTTATATTGGTAATATTCCGCAACGCTTAGTAAAAAAATTGATCAAAGAAAAAGCCGACTTAATCGAGTCTTGCAAGGACCAAACAAGCATTTACATTGAAAATATGCCAAATGATGGGTGGGACATGGATATCGATTTACAAGGCATTGTTTTAGTCAAATTTGATACACAAAGCAGCGAATTTGGTTTTCTAATCCTGGGAGTTATAAAGCATGCAAAAGCAGCTGTGCGCGAGAAACTGCAAAGCTTGAGCTGGTTTTGGATGATTATTATTCCCTATATATATAAAGCCTATAGAAGAGGTTCAAAAGAAGCCACCGTCAAATTAACCAAGCGTGAACTTGAATGCATGAAATGGGCATCGGAAGGCAAGACATCGTGGGAAATTAGTCAGATATTAAACATTTCTGAACGTACCGTAAATTTTCATATCGCAAACTATATTGAAAAAACTGGCAGTATCAATCGGCAACAAGCGATTGCTAAGTGTCTATTACAAGGGCATTTAATGGCAGCTTAGCATTTTTTAACCCATAGAAAAGAGAGAAACCTAATGAAACATCAACATTACAGCGACAAAAGTACGACTAGTACTGAAGAGGTTCACCAGTTTAATGACTATTCACAAAACAAAAGCATATCTGCTGAGAAGGAGTTAATTGAATTAGAAACGTTTTGTCTTGATTTTATTGAAGATAATGAATCTGATTTTTATGTAATTGAGGATTTGCACGATAATTTTTCTTACAGCATTGAAGTCTAGTCGACGTTTTATTATTACTTGGAACTGATTGATCAAATATGAAAAATACTAGCAAAAATTTGGCATTCGTTGCGGTATTACTAGTCGCCCTGATGGTATTGTACTTCATTAATACTTCGGCAAATAGTAATAACGAAAGCTTAATTGTTCAGCTAAGTAGCGAACACATTACTAAAATTTCAGTTTCTAACGATATGTCGAATTATGAGCAATTAGTAGAAAGCGGAGAGGCCGTGACGATTAATCAAATAATTGCGGTAAATCAATCAACTAGTAAAACATCGCAACATGTAATAGCGAACAAAACAGGTATATTCTTTAAATCAAACGAACAAACAGGAACGGTTATTGGCTACATCGTTCAAAACAACACTCCTTCCAAAACACTATATTTTACGGTGCTTGAAGGTGATTTACACAATATACTTTTGGGTACGAACGTTATCTTAAACAACGGTGACCAATGGATTTCAGGTACATTGAAGATTAAGCTAAACCCGATGAAAAAAAATGACAATACTCTGCATAAAAAAATAGGAATAGAGCTAAAAAGTTCAACATCTTTTACACCCCATAAACGACTAACTCTCAAGTCCTCATAAACCCAAAACGTTTTTGACGATTTCCTGTTAGCTGTTAGATCTATCAGTACACAATCTGGATTTATTCCGGATACTTGTACCTGTCTTCTGGTGAGACAGAACAAAGATAACTAACACAAACCCAAAGGAAATTTTATGAAAACACTACCTAGCCTATCGCAACCTGTATCTAACCATGGTTCTCGCATGGAATCTGAAACTTTCGCAATTACTGCCGGCATAGCCATCGGAATCGCAATTGGTATTTATTTGTACTAGTAACTAATTAATACATAGATATAGACAATTATTTCGGAGCAATAAAATGAAAAATTTACCCACTTTAGATCAGCCTGTTTCTGTCCATGGTTCGCGCATGGAATCTGAAACTTTTGCAATTACTGCCGGCATTGCTATCGGTATAGCGATCGGTATTTACCTTTATTAATGAGTTTTTAAACAGCCAAAAAAGAGGAAAAAAAATGAGAAATTTACCTAATCTAGATCAACCCGTGTCCGTGCATGGTTCACGTTTGGAATCTGAAACTTTTGCTATCGTAGCAGGAATAGCGATTGGTATCGGCATCGGCATTTATCTTAAATAAGCTTTTTTACTTAAAACAACCAAAAAAGAGGAAAAAAAATGAAAAATCTACCTAATCTAGACCAACCCGTATCTGTGCATGGTTCACGTTTGGAATCTGAAACCTTTGCTATTGTTGCTGGCATAGCGATTGGTATCGGCATCGGTATCTACTTGAAGTAATATTTTTATCCGCTTGCCTTAAGCAGATTCGGAACGAATAGCATATTATTACGTGCTAAGTCACCTTCTTTCCTGGAGTCTGCTTGAGGTAAATGGATGATGCGCAATCTTCATTTAAACATCAATAGGGCATATCAAAGAGGCAGTATTTTCTAAATAATTTACGCTTGCTTTACTCCAACACCTAAATTTAATGATGCGAAAAAGTAATCTAACTCCCTGATATACATATTATAATGACTTTAGCTGTTACATCTTACAGTTATATAATTTAAGAAATTCTCCATACTTAATATTGTCAAGCAATGACTGACTATTAAACGTATCTGTGGAGGATATATGAAAAACAAAAAAGTTGTGAACGACATTAGTAAGTTTCAGCTGAAAGTGCATCAATCTTACCGCGAGCATTCTTTGCTCAAATCCCTTTTAGACAGCCTAACACACAAAAAGGACTTTTATTTTTGGGACTATTTGTCTCAGTTTAAAGCACTATTAACATCAGATTTCATTCAGTTTGCCTTGGAGAAAGAAGCGAATGCCTTTCTACAAGAAGAGTGTTATCAATTACCTCTTTATTTTAACTCAAATAGGGCAAAAGGCTGGGTAGTTCTAAATACACCATACTTCAGGTTTAGCACCTACAACTTCGACCAAAAGCTTGTATCACAGCACCGGCTCGCCAACAAGGGAAATAATTTCTCTTTGCAAATTGCAGCACAAGATCAAATTTTATATTTTTCGAAAAGTAATAACACCGAACTTGATATATATGAAGTCGCAGAAGCAAGCGAACAAAAGCCTGCGGGTACAGGCATGAAGATAAAGGAGTCACTCAAAGTAAACTCTGGTGACTTTATCTTTGTGGAAGCTGGTAGACAGGCGCTACATTTCAAAACCGTAATCGATGACGTTACATACCATGAAATTAGTTCTGCTAAATCGAAAGTGCGAGTAATAGGCGAATATTGCTTAAACACAAAGAGTTTGATTGGTGTCAGTGCTGCAAACTTATCTTCTTCTCGCGCAGAAATGTTTTCTGAAATGGTCGCCAATTTTGGATACAAACCTTCCATTCCTACTTTGAAAAAATTATGTGCACATACCGACCACTTTGTTCGTTGGAGCGCAGCAACTAGCCTTTACTCATTAGATAACAAAGAAGGCAAAGAAATGATCCAGCAATTAACCAATGACCCTCATTACGATGTTAAAAATACTGCGAAGCAGTGCATCGAAATGCTTGAAAGCGCATAAGGAGAACTATCATGGCAATAGAATTATACCCAAAAAACGAAAATACGATTGAGCTAGAAGAGTTTATCGAATATGCGGAAAAGCATGTAGATATGCGAGATCAAAAAACCTTAATAGAAGCAGCGCCCTATTTAAAAGCCTTGTCGAACAACAAAACGTTTCTTGCAGACAAGATTAACGAAGAGTTGATGAAAATCGCTAATTTTCAGGAAGATAATTTATACGGTGCTCAAGTATTAATGCTTGGCCGCAAAAAGAAATTTTTTATGCGAGCATGCTTTTGGCCAAGTGAAAACGAAAAGTCATATCAACAAAGTGGTCCCGATGCTTTTTTTTATTACTTGCCACACGACCACAACTTTAACTTCTTATCTGTTGGTTATTATGGTCCTGGATACACTAGCGAATACTATACCTACGACCACGACAAAGTAACTGGCATGCCAGGCGAAAAACTTGATTTACGGTTTGTAAAAAAATCAAGACTAGAGCAAGGGAAAGTGATGCTGTATCGCGCTAAAACCGATGTGCACTATCAAATTCCTCCGGAATCTTTTTCGGTTAGCTTAAATCTTATGGAAGATAGTGTTGACCTTCCTCGAATCAATCAATATCGCTTTGACATAAAGGGCAAATCCGTAAACAGAATAATCAATCGAAATAGTGGACCTGTTTTTGCGAGCATTGCATCCGAGCTAGGCAATAGTAATACGATCCAGTTGTTAAACGATTTATCAACTCGCTCTAAGTGCGAGCGTACTAAAACAGCGATCGTAATATCTCTGAGCAAAAAATTACCTGAGTGTGAACAAATTGATTTTCTGATTAAAAAACTAGAAGGCAAAAATAGCTACTTTGATCAGAGCATCAGACGGCATATCAGTTTGCTAGAACAGGAGGCCATATCATGTTAACCGCAAATAATTTAGGAAAGCGTTTTAAGGTCAAAAAGTCAGACGATAAATGGGGTGTAAAAGACGTCAATTTTACTGTGCAAAGCGGAGAAGTTATTGCGCTATTAGGCCGCAATGGTGCAGGTAAGTCGACACTTATGAAGTTGTTGGCCAATATTATTCTGCCAAGTTCTGGTTCTGTGTCACTCAACGTGCCTGGCAATAGTAAAGTCCAACTGCTAACACCTGCAGAAAACTTGTATAAAGAACTTAGCGTTCGTGAAACCTTGGAATACTTTAGTGCTTTATATGAGTTGAAGCCAGCAGACGCTATTGCAGCCATACAGGATGTGATTCAACGTTTCAATTTATCAGCATTTATTGACAAGAAAGTCGGTAGTCTATCCACTGGTATGAAACAACGTGTATCGCTTGCAAAAACATTCTTAATAGACCCTGCGGTAATTATGTTAGACGAGCCAACCGCTGGCTTAGACATAGAATCAAGCTTCACTCTTATTGAAATAATTAATGAAATAAAATCACTCGGCAAAATCGTGATTGTTTCAACTCACAATATGTCTGAGGCCTATCAAATTGCTACTCGCGTCCTCATGCTCGAGCAAGGTTCGCTCTTATGTGACCTCTCGTTTCAAGAGTTCAGCGAACTGGGTGACAGCTTAGAATCATCATATATGAAAAAACTGGAGGAAGTCTCATGTTAAATCTGGACATCATCAAAGCAGTTTATGCAAAAGAGTTTAGAGAATTGACTCAAGATACTCGTACTTTGTTTATTGTGTTTTTAATCCCTTTATTGTTTATGCCCGCAATTTCACTTACGACATATAGCAGCAATGTGACCAGTGTTGAAGGCAAACAGCTAGTTGCCGTTATTGATGAAAAATGCAATGACTCAGCATTAACCGATTTAAGTACCCTATATTGTGCAGCGTCTTCGCAAAAAGCTGAAGTGATGCAAGATTTGCATGACGCCCAATTGGAAGCAGTACTAGATGTAAACGAAGGAAAAATATATTTAGCAAATGCAACCCTTACAAGCGAGCAAACTCGCCAAGCAATTGAAAAATATCATCTAAGCACAGCATATTCTGATCTCAAACAGCTCTCTGTTGAGGACCTTGATAGCAAAGAATCTGTGCTTAGTATTGTTGGTACAAGTTTGGCGAATGTCCTTGTTATGCTGGTCATAGTATTTAGTTTCGTCGGCGCCCTTAACTTTGGTATAGATGTTACCACCGGAGAAAAGGAACGAGGGTCTTTTAAGCTGTATTCAGAGTTTAAAGAGCGGATAAGTTCAATTTTTGCAGGAAAACTCATTTTTACGTCGTTGTGTTCTGGGCTAACTGCTGTATTAGGAATCGCCGGAATCATTATATCTATGTTGCTAATTGATACTTTTTATGGCGACCAAACTGCAATGACACCTGGTGAAACTGAGAAAATCACTGCGTTTTTTGAATACGTAAAGATGCTTTCTTTTACCGATATCTTTGTGGCGACTGTTTATTTAATACCAGCCATCTTTGTTGTGTCTTCACTGGTCAATTTCACAGGTTGTTTAGCACGCAACATGAAAGAAGCAAAGCTGCTTGGCGTACTCTTGATATTAGTCATTATGGCGTTGACAAAGGTGGATTTAGGCGCAGAGAACTTTTTTATTACTGCATTTATACCTGTCGTAAACGTTTTCGCTGGTGTCAATAATGCGATGACCCAAACCTTAGACTGGTGGCATTTGCTCGTATCAACGATTGTGAACGTCAGCATATGCTTTAACAGCCTCTATGATATTAAACGTCTTGTTGTTAAAGAAATTATTTAGAAAGGACATCATTATGAATACCAACATAGATAACGTACTAATTAACAGAGAACATCAGCTTAAGCTCCTACCTATAGTCGCTACAATTGTTTTGCTCGCCATATTTTGGCAATGGTATTTTTCGACTGTCGACAATCAATGGTTAGTTCAAAATATGATTGCAAGTCAAGCTGCTTCAGACAATCTGGGCGAGCAAGATATCGCAATGCTTGAGGGAATAATAAGCCCTAGCTTTTTGAAATTGTCGACGATAGGGGGTGAGGTAGTTGGCTTTTTGCTTACACTTGTGTTGCTTTCGGCTTACGTAAGCTTGTTTAGTAGATTTGCAATGCCCAAAGATAAGCAACTTAGCATGAGTCAAGCCACAAACATTGCTGCAAAGTCTAGCTTGTATTTAGCAGTATTATTTATACCACAAGCGCTTTATATAATGTTCTCACCTGAGAATAAAGTAGATTTGCATAGTGTAGATTTTTTGAGTTTGAATAACCTTGGTTTGATGTTATCTGCAGAAAGTGCTTTTTTCGCTATAGCTAATGCCTTGTCGATGAGCACGTTCTTGTTTATTGGCTTATGCGCCTATTTTATGCATAAAGAGCTTAATTACTCTCTCAACCGTGCGGTTCTTGTCTACTTGATGCCTTATCTTACGATATGGTCTGTAATGTTGCTAACAGCGGTGATTTGAAATGAAAAATAAAAAACTTATATTTATTATTGCAATTATCGCTGCCTGCTCACCATTTATCAAGCTTGCAGCCGACGCCAATAAACGCATTGAAGTTGAACTTGCTGAAATTGAAATCGGTGGTTTAGATGAGTATTTAATAGCGACAGGCTCGTTAACCTACAAAAATGAAACTAATTTAGACTCTCATATTGTGTCAACTGTGACGGGTGTTTTTGTCAGCGAAGGTGACCGTGTCCGAAAAGGTGATGTGCTGCTAGAGCTTGATAGCTTTGAGCTCGATAATCAGATGAACATCCTGTTGAAGGAACTCAGCAGCTATAAAGTAGAAAAACAGATCGCCACTGGCGACCTTGAAGCTGCAAACAGAAAACTGACAATCAATCAAAAGCTTGTCAAAAAAGGTTTAGTAGGAAAAGACCAATATAATTTGAGTCAAGAAGTACTGACCAACGCTCAACTAAGTGTCGAACACATATCAACGCTTATATCTGCAAAACAAGCACAAATTGACCGTGTGACTGGGTTGCGTAGGTATTTGGAAATTAAAGCACCAAACGATGGCTTGGTAACCCAGGTAAACGCGACAAAAGGAGAAAACGTTTATCCCAATCAAATGAATGTTGATTTTAACTTTTTAGTTTCAATAGCTGACAATTCTGATGTTTACGTTGACGTGAAAATTGACGAGCGTGCACTTGCTGATATTTATGAAGGTCAAACTGCCGATATTTTCTTAGCACCCTACCCCGACACACCTGTAAAGGGCGAAATAAGCTTTATTTATCCCACCATAGATAAAAGTTCACAGGGTATAAAAAGCAAGATTAGGATAAGACTGCAGCAAAACGATCTTGAAGGTATGCGACTTCGTCAAAACATGAGCTGCTTGGTTAAAGTGTTAATAACGTCAAGTGATAACGGCAGTATCGTCCCTATGCAGGCAATTGTTGAAGGCGACGACGAAACCTTTGTTTACATATTTGACGGCGAAAAAGTTAAACGCCAACCAGTTGAAACCGGAATATCCGACTTTCAACGCCAGCATGTTTTAAATGGTTTGAAAGAAGGCCAGCGAGTTGTTGTTGGGCCAATGAACGCTTTAGTCAACCTTACAGACGGTCAGTATGTGAGAGAGATCTTATGATTGAACTAAAAGACGTTTGTAAAAAATACGCTAGCGAGCAGGGTGATGTAAGTGTTTTAAACGACTTATCACTTAAAATTAAGGAGTCGGATTACGTCAGCTTGCTCGGCCGCTCGGGTGAGGGTAAATCAACTCTACTAAATATTTTAGGCGGGTTTGATCAGTTTGACCAAGGTGATTACATTTTTGATGAATTAGATATAAGCAAATTTGAAGACAATGAGCTTAGCCAATTCAGAATGCAAAATATTGGCTTTGTTTTTCAGAGTTTTCATTTAATCAAACATCTTACAATTCGCAAAAATGTTGAATTGCCTTTGCTTTTGCAAAAATTACCTGCACAAGAAAGAAAAGAGCGCTCTCAGTGTATCTTAGAGCGTTTAGGAATAGCGGATAAAGCTGACTATTACCCTAATCAGCTGTCGGGTGGACAGTGCCAGCGCGCAGCCATTGCTAGAGCATTAATTTCTAAACCAAGGTTAATACTAGCCGACGAGCCAACAGGCGCTCTTGATCGCGAAACAGCCGATAGTATTTTACAGCTCTTTTGTGATTTAAATGCCGATGGACACACTATTGTTATTGTGACACATGACCCAGTGGTTGCTAAATCGGCAGCTCGTCAATGGGAGTTAAAACAAGGGCAACTTAGGGAACATCATGATTAATTATAATTATTCGGTAGACGTTTTTAAGCACGTCTTAGAAGGCCTAAAAATTAACGGTTTGAAAAGCGGTTTAGTGATCTTGAGTGTTGCCATCGGTGTCACTACCTTAATACTAGGATTGACCTTTTCTACTACATTATCTAAGTCTTTAGTTTGGCAATTTGAAAATTTAGGCTCTAATACAGTTACGGTCTCTTCGTTTTTACCGCTTTCTGAACAATTAAAAGGAAACAAAGCAGTCATTAACCATGATGAATTTGAAATAATTAAACGAGAGCTTTCAGATATAACCAGCAACATTACCCCTTTAATAAAAGTTCCCCAAGCACATGTACAAATTGCAGATAAATCAGCAAATCCATCAATAGTAGGCTCGACATATAGTTATATGCAAATGCGCAACCGCTTTGTAGAAGAAGGCCGCTTCATTAACGATGCTGACAATCAACTAAGGCGCCGCTCAGTTGTTGTAGGTGCCACTGTTTTAGAACAACTGGAAGTAAAAAAAGCAATTGGTCGCTACATTAAGATCAATCACGAATGGTTTGTCATCGTCGGGGTGTTGGCCTCTAAAGGTTCCTTTTTTGGTGTTGACCTTGATGACATAGTCATCATGCCATATGAGACGGCGCATTCACTACTTGGCAATGGCGTTGACCAAGATATTCTAATCCAAATGACTGTTAACGACGTGAGCAAACTTGAGCACCTTCGTCAGAGCGTGACCAATATTTTGCGCACAACTCATCAGCTAAGCGTTAATCAAGACAACGATTTTAAAATCGAAACAACAGATGAATTATTGGGAACTTTTAACAGCGTTTTAAAAATAGTCGCCGCCACGCTTATCTCCGTCGTAGGATTATCACTTGTCGTTGCCTCGGTCGGGATGGTGAATATATTTCTTCTGAGCATTAACGAACGAATAAACGAAATTGGTTTATTCATGGCACTAGGTGCCGGCCGCAAATTTATTTCTTCTCTATTTATTATTGAATCCTCAGTATTGACGACTGTTGGCGGCTTACTTGGTCTCTTTTTAGGTTATTTACTGGCTATATTACTAAGTTGGTTGCTACCCGCAAAGTATGTCATCGAGTTTCCTTTTATTACTGGGTTATACACTACTTTATTTTGTTTCGTGCTTGGCGTAATTGTGAGTATCTTGCCAGCAGCCAAAGCATGCACCTTATCACCCTCTCGGGCTTTAGCTAAGTAGCTAAAGCATTTGATTCAACAATGGAGAAAACCACTATGTATCGTAATACTGTATTAATTTCAGGCGCCACAAGCGGAATTGGCAAAGCAACTGCCATAGCATTAGCAAACAAAAACCATAATTTGATTCTTTTGGGCAGAAATAAACGGAAGCTGAAAGAAACTACTTTGTCAGTTCTTGAGAAGGTGCCAAATGCTAAATTATCTAGCTATGCAGTAGATTTTTCTGACTTGACCAGCGTCAATCATGTGGTCCACGAGATACAACAGAATCATCCTGTGATTGACATTTTAATCAACAATGCCGGTGCTATCCAGATAGAGCCACAGAAGACACCAGAGGGTCTAGAAAAAACCTTAGTTGTTAATTATTACAGTCACTTTGTAGTGACGATGGGCTTACTTGAGAATATAAAGGCGGCTAAAAATGGAAGAATAATTAATGTATCTTCTGATTGCTACAAGCTTCCTGGCTACGCTATCGATGATGAAGTTGAATCTCAAAAGTATAATTGGAATCGCGCGTATAACCGCTCCAAACTGGCTCAAGTGCAGTTCACGCACAAACTTCAAAATACGTTATCAGACAGCAATGTAGTTGCGACATGCATTAGCCCAGGGGCTGTAAAAACCAAAATTTATGACCCCATGCCGAAACTCATTAGGTGGTTAACATCCCTATCATTAAAGCCTGTTGAAAAGGGTGTCAAGGATATTGTCGAGATTGCAACACAGGCAGATGTTAGTCAGTATGCAGGCGCATTCGTCAGCGGAGGAAAAGTCAAAAAGGTGCATTCTCGGTTTTTGCAGCTCGAGCACCTAGATAACCTTTGGCGATTATCTACAAAGCAAATATTTATGCCACAACCTCAGACAATAAATAGTTGAGTTTTCATATTTAAAAGCTCCACAGATGGCGGCCACTTTACATGTTGGGTGGCTGCCTTTTTTGACACTAAATCTGTACCGTGTCTTTACCTTTTTACACCCCTCCTTAACTCTTTAGTTTTTGTAAACAATAAGTTTATGTCGAAGACTGGCTAAACTATTGCGAATACCGTATGGTAGTGTACAAAAGAAATATGAAACGCAAAGTTTACTTCATCTTATGCAAGGTATCGATTCGTCAGTTTCTGAAGAAATTGATTCACATCCGGAAAGCGAAATTTCCTACATCTTGGGTGACTTTTTAGTACTTACCCAGTCAAAAATACTCCTTAAGTCGGGCGAAGAAGTCACGATAGAGCCTCAAGTGCTAGAAGTGCTTATATACATGTGTGAAAATGCATCGCATTACGTACTTTTACAAGACTTACACGATAATGTTTGGAAAGAGAGAGTAGTAAGCGATGCTGCAGTACGTCGCTCCATAAGTAAACTAAGAGCTCTTTTGTCAGACGGAACCGAGCAACAATATATTAAATCTCAACACAAAAGAGGTTACAAACTCGATTATAATGTTGAAAAGAAGACGCTGAACCTACCATCGCTATTGTCAGACTACTCAGCAAAAAACACTTCTAAGCCCCTTTCTGATTTAAAGAACACGTTTACGAATAATGCTGTTTCCAAACGCTTAATTTATGCGGCTCTATTGTTACTATGTTTGATAACTTATTTTGGCTTCCAGAGTATTCAAGAAGACAAAGTATTTTCAAATTTAGTAGATTTTCCGGGTGAAAAAGTACATGTCACAGTAAGTGAAAGCGGAAAATATATTGCTTTTGCAGGCAAGGTATTTGACTTTCAAGGTTATCAATTATTTATAGCAGAGACTGACACGCTAAAGGTTAGGCAGGTAACAAATGATGCCAACAATATTGTGCGAGCCGCAATTGATGAGAGTTCAGGATACGTGTACTTTATAGATATGAGTTTAGGCCAGTCTAAACTGAGTCGAGTAGCAATAGATCAACAAACTTACTCGCCACCAGAAGTGCTTATAGATGATTACTATTTACTATCTGACGTAGACGTTGCGAATGATGGTGAAAGTTTATACTTTTCTGGTGTAAAAGAAAAAAATCAAACTAG
>CAZXTD010000003.1:52722-69155 GCA_964643575.1 uncultured Glaciecola sp.
TCAATATTCTTCTGAACAAGTAATTGCGATTACTGAAGCCCAAGCGAAAGGAGAGCATGACTATCGGGTTGCACTAAACTCGGACAAGAAGCTACTTGCCGTTGCGACAACAAAAAACCGAGGTACGGAACAAGAAGTTACCGTGTATAACATTCAAAATTGGAGTGTAAAGACACGTATATTGCACCCTAATCCTATTTACTCTCTTATTTTTGATAAAAACAATAACTTCTATATTCTTGATACTGACCAATTAACCAAAATAAACATTGGTACAGGTGAAAAAACGATTGCTAAGGATATTGAATTAGATGGGGTCATAGGAGTAGATTTATTATCTGAAGGGCAATTTGTCGCTTTAAAAATAAAAAAGAAAGACAAAATTTATATTGAGATATCGTTACCTGAGTTTAACGCAAATACCCAAAGACTAGTCGAAAAAGGAAAACAATCGATACAACAATTAGCGTTTTCACACATCGACAATACATACTTTATCATTGAAGAAAATGATGGCGTGAATACGCTGTCGATTAGACCTAATAATGGGAAAGACAAACAAGTCTTATTAGAAACAACAATGTCGATGAGGATTGTGGAAGCTTCATCAGACGGAAGTAAAATGCTAATGTTCATTGATGGCTTGCTTGCACTGTTTGACACACTCAATGGAGAAATTGACTACATATCAACAGGAAGTGAACATTTGTATAACGATGCTGCTTTTTCGTTAGACGACCGGGCTGTTTATTATGGAATCCAAACAAATGCCAGTTGGCAGGTTCGACGATATGACTTATCTAGCAAGATGTCAGACACTTTAATCCCTGGCTTCAAATCACTTAGAGAAGTAAATAATGGATTACTGCTAGTTGGAGAAAACGGTAAGTTATTTTTTTCTGAAAGTCTTGACAGTGTAAGTGCAAAAACACCCCTGTTAGATATCTATATCGAACCGCCTTGGCATTCGGTGAATGACTATGTTTATTGGAACGACTTTGATGGTAAGCATATTGTTTTCAATGCTTACAATTTCAAAACCGACACTTTAACCTCTTCACTGTTTAGTAAATCTCACGTTGAGCACGAATTTGATGTCAATCCGAACGGAACTAATGCCTTATTAATTCGCACTAACTTGCCCGATACCGATATTCAAGTTGTTAGTCCAACTTTTTAATATGCGTAACTTTGATTTTGATATCTTCTAAAACAGTTTCAAATATATGTCTTGTGCCATGTTAAACCTTCGGCACGACCTTATAAACACCTTTACCATCAACACCAACATAAACATAGCCATCGGGGCTAATGCTTAAACTGCGAACGCGCCCAATGCCTTCAAATAAGCTAGAATGCCCAGTTACGTCATTGCCGTCCATTTGCACCAATACGACTTGCGCAAACTTAAGCGAGCCCACCAGCATATGGCCGTTCCATTCAGGATAATTATCGCTGTCTACAAATACCATGCCTGAAGGTGCGATTGACGGCGTCCACTGCCAATCTGGCTGGGCCATGCCTTGTTTAGCTGTGATGTCTGTAAAGCTTGTGCCGCTGTAATTAATGCCGTAAGAAATCACTGGCCAGCCATAGTTAAGTGATTTTTGAATACGGTTTAATTCGTCGCCACCGCGCGGGCCATGCTCGTGCGTCCAAATATCACCTGTTTTAGGGTGCTTAGCCATACCTTGCGGATTACGGTGACCATAAGAATAAACACTCGGGTTAGCACCTTCTTGACCAACAAAAGGATTGTCTTTTGGAATGCTGCCATCGTAATTAATACGATGCACTTTACCGGCGTCTCTGTCTAAACGTTGCGGATTAACGTCGCGCTCGCCCCTATCGCCAATCGTAAAGTATAAAAAGCCATCGTTGTCAAACTCTAAACGGCTGCCAAAGTGGCGAGAGTTAGTATCGTTGGGGCCTGCCTCAAAAATAACTTCGACATTAGTTAAGGCCATCTCATTTTTATCAAATTTGGCTCTAATTATCGATGCATTGCTGCCCTCTTCTTCACCTTCAAATCCTGAGTAGGAAATGTATAACCAACCATTTGACGCGTAATCAGGGTGCTTTTCAATATCAAGCAGGCCGCCTTGGTTTCGGGCGTCTACTTTTGGTACGCCAGCGATTTTTTCTTCGTGCATTTCACCGTTACTGATGAGGCGCAAATCGCCGCTTCTGTCGGTTACCAGCATATCTGTTTCGTTTAACCAAACCATTCCCCATGGCACAACTACGCCATTGGTAACATTGACTAACTCATATTTTGTGTCGCTGTCGTTTGGAGTTATAGCAGGTGAATCAACTTGACTATTTGCGCAAGCAGTAATGCCAGTAAAAGAGAGAGCGATGACTAATGAACGAATTTTCATGGTGTATTCCTGATTAAAAGACGTAATAAATACACTTTTAGGCACAGAAGAGTTCAATTTTTGATGTACAAAGCTAAATAAGAGGCAAGTAAAATTTATATCGATAGGCTAAACGAGTATGAGGTCAAAACAACTTATTTTCTACTGTATTCTATACTTAGCAACGAACTTGTAATAGTGGAAGGAAATAACTACAATGGTCAAATTAAGTCTTTTTTAGTCACCTTCAGTCATTAAAAGCATATATAATAATTTAATATAACAAAAATAATGTTTATAATTTTTTGTTTTAGGCGTATTTTAGAATCGTACATAAGTTTTTGCAAAACACGGTACATATAACCACTTAAGGGACAACACTATGGCTGTAATTGGAACACCAAAAGAAACCTATAAGAGCGAAGCTAGAGTCGCCATGACGCCAGAATCGGCTCGACAAATACAAAAACTCGGGCACACCTGCATTATTCAAAGTGGTGCTGGTCAATTAGCAGGATTTTCTGACGCCTTATACAAAGAAGCAGGCGTTGAAGTTGTTAAGACTGCCAAAGCACTATGGGAAAAGTCGGATATTATTAGTAAAGTCCGCGAGCCCAATACGAAAGAACTCGCACATTTAACTGCAAACAAAACCCTAATTAGTTTTTTTAATCCTGCTGGCAATACCGCTGGTATGGATGCTGCAAAAGACGCTAAAGCCGCCGTAATTGCTATGGAAATGGTACCGCGTATTTCGCGCGCCCAAAAAATGGACGCATTGAGTTCAATGGCAAATATTGCAGGCTACCGAGCAGTTATTGAAGCAGGAAATAATTTTGGTCGTTTTTTTACAGGCCAAATTACCGCTGCTGGCAAAGTACCGCCTGCCAAGGTGTTAGTTGTAGGTGCTGGTGTGGCGGGTCTTGCAGCAATTGGCGCTTCTACTTCTTTGGGCGCAATAACCTATGCCTTTGATGTTCGCCCAGAAGTAGCTGAACAAGTTGAAAGTATGGGGGCGGAGTTTGTTTATTTAGATTTTAAAGAAGAACAACAAGACGGCGCAGAAAGCGGCGGCTATGCCAGTGTGTCGTCTCCTGAATTTAGAGAAGCACAACTAAGCAAATTTAGAGACATTGCACCTGACATCGATATTGTCATAACCACTGCCCTCATTCCAAACCGAGATGCGCCTAAGCTTTGGTTAGAAGACATGGTTGCTGCAATGAAACCGGGCTCAGTGATCATTGATTTAGCCGCAGAACGTGGCGGAAACGTTGAGGGAACAATTGCTGACGAAAAAGTAGTGACTGATAACAACGTTACGATTATCGGTTATACCGACTTCCCCTCACGCATGGCTTCACAAGCAAGTAGCTTATATTCAACCAATATTCGCCATATGCTAAGTGATTTAACACCCGACAAAGACGGTAATATTAACCACAACATGGAAGATGACGTGATCCGCGGGGCAACGGTAAGCTTTGGTGGTGAAACCACTTTTCCACCACCACCGCCTAAGGTGAAAGCCATCGCGGCACAGAAAAAGCCCGAAGTAAAAGAACCCACGCCTGAAGAAATAAAAGCTAAAGAAATAGCCGATTTCAAAAAAGCCACCCGCAATCAAGTGACCTTGTTAGGTATTGGTACTGTGCTTTTACTGGCTGTGGGCAGCGTTGCGCCCGCTAGCTTTATGCAGCACTTTATTGTGTTTGTGCTGGCGGTTTTTGTTGGCTTTCAAGTTATTTGGAATGTGAGTCATTCGTTACACACGCCATTAATGGCGGTGACTAATGCGATTTCTTCAATCATTATTTTAGGGGCTTTAATGCAAGTCGGCTCTGGGTCTTGGTTGGTGATTGCGCTGGCAAGCTTGGCCATATTTATGGCTGGCATTAATATATTTGGTGGCTTTTTGGTCACGCGTCGCATGCTTGCCATGTTTCAAAAGTCTTAAGGAGAATAGCAAATGGATTATGGATTAACGACGGCGGCATACGTTGCTGCAGCTGTTCTTTTTATCTTGTCATTAGGTGGTTTATCAGATCAAGAAAGCGCCAAACGCGCGGTTTGGTATGGTATTGCGGGCATGACTTTAGCGGTAATTGCCACCTTAGTTGGCCCCGGTGAAGGCCTTTGGGGTTTGTCGGTAGTTTTGATTGCCGCAGGCGGTATTATTGGTTTTTACGTCGCCAAAAAAGTACAAATGACCGAAATGCCACAACTCGTTGCCGCGATGCACTCGCTAGTTGGGCTAGCAGCGGTGTTTGTAGGCTTTAATGCATTTATCGAGCTTGAGCGCGTGCTCGCTATGGGCAGCTTTGAACAACGGTCACTTGAGGGTTTTGCTGCTCTTTTAGCGAAAAAGAGTGAAGTTGAGCAAAGCATACTCAAAGTGGAAGTGTTTTTAGGTATCTTTATTGGTGCGGTTACCTTTACCGGCTCTGTTGTTGCCTTCGGTAAATTGGCGGGTAAGCTCAGCTCAAAAGCAGAAAAGCTCCCCGGTGGACACTTTTTAAATGCAGGCGCCGCTATTTTAAGCCTTATTTTGTTGTTTAGCTTTATTAATGGCGCCGGTGTGTGGACCCTAATTTTAGTGGCCTTACTCGCGTTCTTTATCGGTTATCACCTCATTATGGGAATTGGCGGTGCTGATATGCCAGTGGTAGTGTCGATGCTAAACAGTTACTCAGGTTGGGCAGCCGCCGCAATTGGGTTTTCGCTAGGTAATGACTTGCTGATTGTTGTTGGTGCACTGGTTGGTTCATCAGGCGCAATTTTAAGTTACATTATGTGTAAGGCGATGAATCGCTCGTTTATTTCCGTTATTTTGGGCGGTTTTGGTAATACACAAGGCCCTGCTATGGAGGTTGAAGGCGAACAAGTCGCGATTGACTCAGACGGCGTGGTTGCAGCTCTTGAAGATGCCGACAGCGTAGTAATTGTGCCAGGTTATGGTATGGCAGTGGCACAAGCCCAACAAGCTGTAAGCGAACTTACCAAGCGCTTACGCGCTAAGGGTAAAGAAGTAAGGTTTGCAATACATCCAGTTGCAGGCCGCTTGCCCGGTCATATGAATGTATTACTCGCTGAAGCGAAAGTACCGTATGACATTGTGCTTGAAATGGACGAAATTAACGAAGATTTTGCGCAAACCGATGTAGCCATTGTCATTGGCTCAAACGACATCGTTAACCCAGCAGCTCAAGAAGACCCCAACTCACCTATTGCTGGCATGCCGGTGTTAGAAGTGTGGAAAGCGAAACAAGTCTTTGTATCTAAACGCGGCCAAGGAACTGGCTACTCAGGTATCGAAAACCCTTTGTTTTATAAAGAAAATACGCGTATGTATTACGGTGATGCTAAGGCGAGTATCGACAAATTGTTGTCTCAACTGGACGCTTAATTACTATAGTTTAATACAATATCATTACCCGCTTTGTTTCTATCAAGGCGGGTATTTTGTATACGCGCGAGTAGTATCTCGATTTTATGGGCAATATTCAGTGATGTATAAATTCTACGTTTGATGCCGAAAACTTGTATGACGGTCGTCATACAGCTATGATGTACCAATCAGTAAAATAAACATCAGGCAACCCTATGTCACGGATTAACGCTAGGCTCGACAAAGATCGTCTTGAAAAGTTAGAAGCACTCAAAAAAAATCTCAATGCATCAACGACTGAAGTTGTTTTGCAAGCACTAGATGAACTGCATGAGAAGCAAATGGGTAACAGTGAAAATAAAATTCACGCCCTCTTAAACAGCGGATTTGTTGCCTGTGGTGAGGCCGAGTACGACTTATCCTCAAATCACAAAGAATATTTACAAGATGATTTAGCGAAAAAATATGATAATCGTTGATACAAGCTATTGGCTCGCATTGGCCAATAAAAATGATCAATACCATGAGTTAGTCTTGAACAAGACGCAATACATTAATGATACGCTAATCACCACTTGGCCCGTGATCACCGAAACTTGTCACATGTTACTCAGTCGACTAGGTGTAAATGCTCAAATCAAATTTGTACAAAATATTACCTCTTTTTGCGACGTGTTTGAGTTGCAAAAAAAACATTTAAATCAATGTGCCGCGCTTATGTTGAAATACAAAGACTTGCCTATGGATTTGACAGACGCTTCGCTTGTGGTGCTTGCTGAAGAGTTGAATGAAGGCAAAATTTTGAGTACCGATAAACGAGATTTTGATATTTACCGTTTCAAAAACCATCATCCTTTTTCTAATTTATTGTTCGATAATCAATAGTTAAACAAGCTGATCTTTTAGTTGGATTAGCCAAATAACAAAAAGCTAGGTACTCTCCCTACTTAACAGTCTCGATAATCTTCTGCCTTTGCATCCCTGAAAATCTCAGTGGTGAGTAGCCTTTTGTAACGCCTTTGTCGCCGCCTCGCTTTAGCTGGGTTCGCTCGCCAGCTGGCGCGTTTGTCTCGCACCACTTCGTCAATATCTTCAGCAAAGTTTATGTTTTTGGCATCGCGAGGAGATGTTCTTTTGTTCATATGAATCTCCGTTTAATTAAACAATGTTAGTTGTTTATCTTTACTTATTTTTCGCCAAAGTAGCGAATTGCGATTAAGTACAAATAAATCTAACTCGCCAGAAATAACATCGAGGCACATAGATTCTGCGTGCACTAGCTGCGTATCGGTCATATTCAGGTAAGCAGGTGGCGCTATAAACTCTGTCCACTGCCCGCCACACAAATTATCGAGCACTATGCGCTGAAAACAATGATTTTCAGTGACCGGCGAGGCTAGGTTCCTGGCGGAAACTAACGCTGGAAGTTTCTCAGATGTTAGATATAAATAATTTTGTTGTAGGACTTGTCTTTGTTTGAGCGAAAGCGTCATGTTTCGAGCACTTATATTCTCTTAGCAAGCACAACCGCACCTGCAGAACCTTTGCCAATAAGCATACCCCACCATTTCATAAGGCGTGTGGGCTTTGTTGTCATTAATTGCAACGCTTCTTGCATGTGGTGGCGTTCATCTGCGTGGTACTCTTTCATCTTTTTCATAAATGAAACCATAACAGGGTGAGCATCGGTGCGTAACAGTTCTATTTGCTCGCGATAATGTTCATCCACAAAAGATTCAACGCAATAAATTGTGTAAAAAACGTAGTCTTTGCCGAATAAAGCGGGCAGCGCCCCTGTTATAAAACCAGCCACAGCCCAAAATAGAAGCAGCAAACTTCCCCTAAAGTGATGAATAATCTCCTCGAAACCTGCTAAATGCTGTTTTTCAGTCTTTAGATGTTGTTGCGCAAATTGGCGAATGTCTTCATCACCTCTGAACCAATTTACAAATAGGATTCCTCGGTAAATCCAAACCGCGCCTGCCTCACCGGCATGGCTCGCTCTTAACTCTGCTTTACTTAAGCAAGATAGCCTTGTCGACTTGACTGTTTCCATAAGCGTCTCTATTTCATGAATATGTCATTTTTACCACATAAAACATAAGTAGATCAGCGGCGACATGCGAGAGGACATAATCGCCGATACGAGCGTAAAAAATTAGGTACGCAAGTTAAAAACTGAGAAACTAAACACTCACGGGTCGTGTGCTTATTGAAAATCCAAGACAGGTTCTTTGTGACCTCTTTTGTATAGTTCTCGACATCCTTTTCAAATTTGGATTTTTTACTACTGTGCCATATTTTATATTGATTGGGTTATGACGGAATTGAATGCGGTTAAACGCTCGATTAGCAAAGATCAAAAACTTTTCGGCGCTACCATAAGTGCCAGTGAAAATCGAATAGGCAGCTTCCTCGTCGATTGTTATATCTTGAGCTTACACAAATACCGCCGCTACTAAGTCAGCTTTAAAAGACTTGCCCACCGGAATTGATTGCCCATTCGACAAGGTAACTCCAAGTCTTTCATCTTCGACTGTACATAGTTCTCTTATCATTGAACGACGCACCATGAACCGTCGATGGACCTGAATAAAATCATGCTTGGGAAGCACCAAAGCGATATGCTTAAGACTATCGCGTAATAAATGCTTACCATCGCTGTGATGAATATCGACATAATTGCCATTGGCAGCAATCCAGTGGATGTTTTCAACCGGAATAATTCGAACGTTAGCACTGGACTTCACCACCAATTTAGAGACGGCTTGCTTATACGCCCATGCTTGTTGAGCATTGATTTGCTCTCGATAGACAGAATTGTTGCCCAAGGCCGCTTCAAGTTTACCTATGCATTGGCTAACACGTTTGTCATCAAACGGCTTGAGTAAATAATCAATTGCATAAAGCTCGAATGCGCTTACTGCATAATTTGAATAGGCAGTCACAAAAACAATGAGTGGTGGTGAACTAAGCGTCAATAGTTGCTTTGCTAGGGTCAAGCCATCTTGTCCTGGTATTTGAATATCTAAAAATACGGCATCGGGCTGATGCTCGTCGACAGCTTGCAGTAAACCAGCGCCCGAGCAAAATGTTTGAATAACTTGCCAATTGTCATGTTTGGCTAGGGCATCGACCAAATTAGCGCGAGCCATAGGTTCGTCGTCAACCACTACAACACTATACGTCACTGTTTATTGCTTCTTTTGGCAAGGTTAAACACACACAATATTGTTGTTCGTTTGATGTAATCACAAATTGATAATTATCCGAATATAAATGTGCTAAACGGCTTTGCAGGTTTTCAATACCGGTCCCACTTTTTTGCACTTGTTGTGTACTCTCAAATAAACTGTTACACACAGTAATGGCGATTTTGTTTTCTTCGTCTTTTATTTTAAGCGTGATGTCAATTGTTTGAGATGTAGTATCCACAACATGCCTAAATATGTTCTCTAACAACGGCTGTAAGGTAAATGGTGGGCAAATAAGGTGCACTTCATTCAACTCAATGTCTGCGGTGTAATTGAATCGATTGGCATATCTAAGATGCTGCAATGAAAGGTAATCTTCACAAAATCCAATTTCTTCATCCAAGCTAATCCAGTTTTCAGACGCATTATTTATCGTAAATCTTAATAAATTTCCGACCTTCGCGACCGCTTCGACTAGGGTATCTTTATCACCTTGTCTTGCAAGGCCGCTTATCGCACCTAAGCAATTAAACAAAAAATGAGGGCTCAGCTGCGACTGCATTATTTGCATTTTTTGCACTGCTAGTAGCAGTGCGGTTTCGTGTTGCTTGCGTTCTAGGGCTAAATTGGCTTGCTTAATATTGTTTGTATTTTGCATTAACACTGCCCCCATGCACGCCGCGAATGTTAGCAAGTATATAATGGCATAAAAAAATACCACCGAGCCACTGGTTCCGCTTAATCTAGCCCAGTAGTCTTCAAAAGTGCCAGAGGCGATAATTGTGGAGATACCATAGTCTATTGCGAAATATATAGGTAACCAGAAAATGAGGCCAAACATGCAGCAAAAAGCAAGCTTGGTAGATGAGAATGGATAAGACATACGCGTTAACAAAGAAAGCAGCGCAAAGGTAATCAACACCCACAAAGAATACGACAAGACGTAAAGAGCAAACTCGCTAGCGGTAAATGTTGCATTAAGACTGTATCGAACAATATCGGTATAACGCGATGTGCCATGTACGAGGCCAATTATGGCCCATATCAACCAAATAAAGGCAACAGTGCGAAATGAAACAAAAGAAGTTGTTGTTTTAGATGTCATTCAAATATACGTCATTGATTACTCCTTTCTATCATAAATTTTTTTATCCCGTTTGAAGAGTACTTTCATCATCAAAAAACTATAGTTTCGTCACTTAGGCATTGTTTTGCTTCTTGGGTAGGAAGAATCTGGTGTTGCATTACTACTTTCGAAAATAAATAAAAAAAGGAACGACCATGAAAATATCTCGCGTTATTCAATCAACATCGCTGAATCGAAACAGCACGCTTGCCGCGCTTCTTGCGTGTTTAGTTATTTTTAGTTGCCAAGCAATGGCTGGCAGATCAATCCCTCTTAGCGTCATCAACATGGATGGCATACATGCAGCAGACGACGGCATCATTTATGCTGCCGAAGGTTTCAACGGCTCAAGAGTTTTCGGCATCACCCAAGAAGGTATTACATTTGTGCTAGCGGGAGGTTTGGCAGGCCCGATAGATGTGGCAAATGATAGCTCAGGCAATTTGTATGTGACTAATTTTAACGATGCTACTGTCACAAAGATTTCGCCCGATGGCAGCAGCGTAGAAAAATTTGCCGACGTATTGCCGGGCCCGGCCGGTATCGTTGTTGATGCCAACGACAATGTATATGTTTCTCACTATGGAGAAGGTAACGGAGACGGCGATACCGTACTAAAAATAACTCCTGACGGCATGGTAAGTGTCTTTGCTGAAGGTGACTTTTTATTCGCACCTGTAGCCACTGCAATAGATGAACATGGCAATATATATGTCGCTAACTTTAACCAAGGCGCGGTTATTAAAATTTCGCCTGAAGGTAGTCAAGAGTTGCTTGCCACCGTCGACGCTCCAAATGGGTTTGCTATTGGACATATGGCTTATGCCAACGGACGTCTTTATGCCTCTGGCGCAGCCGCCCAAACAATCTACGTAATAAGAATGAGTGGCAAAGTGCGCGAACGTTCACGCAGAGTCAATGAAACACGTTTTCCAAATGGCCTAACGTACAACGAAGTAGACAACAGTATTCTATTTACTTATGGATTTGGTCGCGTTTCGGATATCGAAAAAATTAAACTTAGACCTGTTGTTCAACTGCAACAATAAATAACCGTTTAATCCACAAACCGCTCGTTAGTTTGCTAAAAAAATAGAGCGGTTTATTTCATTTTGTTAATGTCTTACTCTAAATTGATAGATTTCACGTTGAGTACCATTTTCATTACACCCGCCAAGATAAGTAACAACAAAGCTGTCTGAAAGCTATTATTTTCGGTAATGCTTAATCCTTCAGAAAAATAATCGTAAACAACATTAATAGTGATTAAAGTGGCTGCAACTAGCGGTATAAAGTGAAGGTACTTTTTCATTATTTTTCCTTAAAAGCTCACTTTCTGAATACTTCAGAAAGTGAGTGAACAACAATTTCAAGCTAAACTATAAGTTATTGTTCGTATTCCCATACTGGCTATAGATAGAATCACTGGCATTTGCTTGCTCAGCGAAAAACTTGCCAACACTATACCAGAAGCCTTTATCATCGTCACTGCCACCAGCAACTTGATGAGTTTCTTTAATTGAAAGCTCAATTAATTCTATTTTTGATTTCATCTTCTTCTCCTAGCGTCTGTTTTCGTTATAGCCATCAATTACATCGTTGACCGCATCAATAGCGGGCTCTAATGCGCCAATAAAACCAACTACAGTCATTACTACCATAACCGTCGACAAACCACCGTTTATCTCCGTTGTTTCTTCAAAGCTTAATTCATACATACTTGTATAACTCCTTTACATTCCATTGTATTAACGCAATCAACAATTTGATTGCGTTAATACATGTTACACGCATCATTGGTAATAAATACTGTACCTTTGGCGGGTTTTAGTTTGCTCTGGCTTAGAAGGAGTGCGTTAGTCATCTAGTTACAATCACATCACAATGCCGTATCTATCTATGACGCGCTGAGTCGGTTGAGGGTACAGTTGCAGAAGGTCTAAAAGCAACTGCCTGTGACTACCTTCTATTTGTTTGTTGGCCATTAATAGTTTTTGCACAAAGTAAAAGTCGCCATGGCCTTTTAAAACATTGCTTAGCGCTATGTCTAGAGCGTCGTTACCAATACTCGGTTGCTCTACATCAACACCTAAGCGAATAAGCGCGTTTAGCGCATTTTTATGCTTTGCCTTAATCGACATGGTGAGCAGGTTATCTGTGAACATGTCTTGGGCATTGATATCAAATCCTGCAGAGGCAATTGTTTCTAGCAATTGCATATCTTCAGTTCGCCTAAAAAAAGATATGATTGTTGTTGCACTATCTTCTATTTCACTAAAAAGAACGCGGAAAACCTCACTGCTTTGTTTAGTGTCCAAAGCATAGTCCAAAAAGGATTTATACAATCGGGGTTGTATTGCAGGATTTAGACTCTCTGCCAGTTTGAGTGCTAGTGATATATCGTTTGCATTTACAGCAACTTGTATCCTTTTTAATATTGCTTCGTCTTGTTCGTCAACATTAATCTTTGGCTTTAAAGAGAGGTTGCCCCATGTTTTTGAAAGTTTTTGATCAAGAATATGCCCAAGAGTATTCTTTGCTCTGTGCTCGTCAATTAAACTAAGTTGGTCAATGGCGAGGTCTGCGTCTATTAATCCATCGCTGAACTCGCCATATATATCCATGGCTTGTTTGTGTAACTGTTCATACTCCTCTTTCTTAGCTTGGGTTTCGGCTTGTGAACGATTCCGAATTCTATTTACAACACGACGTATAAATGCCAAAAACTCATCAACACAGTCTTCGCCCAGTTCATATTCGCCGTTTGAATGCTCGGTCGTAAAAGTGCTTAAAATTGAAAAGAAATCGTTTCGCAATTGCTCATCTTGGTCTTTCGGCAAATTTGACAAGCGCGCATGTCGCTCAAAATAGTGGGCAGAATTGCCGCTAGGAAGCCAAGCATTTAAGTTTTCTTCTATTATTTGGTTAGTGGAAATAGTCAATAGACCGGCATCCAAAAGGGCAAGTATTGCCTGTGTTTCAGGCTCATTCTTATTAAATTCAGGAAAACTAATGGAATACGCCATGGTCTTTATCGCACTAAAGTTGCTAAAAGGATCTACGTCTTTTTTTAGCCAAAACGCAGCCAATTCGACATTTCCGCTAGTCATAGCATCTATCAACAAATTACTCGATAAATTAAAAGAGCGGTTATATACCGTGTTTAAATCCCCGTTAAAATTCGATGCAAGATGTTCAACAACCTCTAGTTGGTTTCTAAAGTGTAAATTGCTCAATTCAAGCAACTCTGGAAAGTGAATACGATATCCCGCGTTAACAAAAGTATCTATAACGTTTTTTACTGAATCAGTTGATTGTTTAGACTGGCCAACGCGACTAATTAGCGCAAGTTGAAATAAAGACGTTTGAGCGCCTTTTAAGCTCAATAGAGTATTAGGGTATTGCTCAATAAGTTGTCTTAGAATACCCTCTGCCTCCTGAAAGTAACCCTTTTCAATCGCACTTAATACACTAGCCCCATCTACCTCTGTTGTGTGCTCTCTGGCATAAGTAGCTAAATCAATATCCGCCCTTTTGTAGTCTATCGAATTAAGGTCAACGGCGTCTAACACGCTGCTAATTTTTGGACCCGAGAAAATTTGACTTGCTGCGGCTTGAGAGTAAGTTCTCATTGCTTCATCTTCGGTCCTAAATTTTTCTGCACCAAGCGCATGAAAACGCCTTAAAGCATTGGCGTTTAGCGGATATTTTTTAAAAAAGTCACTCGCTTGTGCGTGACACTGTTTAGATGCTAGGTAATAGTTGGGTTTGTTTGCGGTTTTTTTTTCTGCGGCGCTTATTGCTAGCAATTCTTTTTTACCTTCCTCGTTGCTTTTTGCAAGAAACGCAGGTTCGTCGAGCGTAGTATTGGGTTCAATTTGAGACCCACTTGTGTCTGCTCCGCTAGAAGATTCGGGTAGCAATACAGTGACCGCAATCACGACGAGGATACATAAGCCGCCTAAGGCTAAAAATCGTTGAGTGGTTATCATTCCATTAAATCTGCAATTGTGTCCATGTATTGTATTAAGACTTTATCATATCACCATCAATTTCAAAGATATTGTTACCCTCATTACAACACCTCTCTTACAGAGCATTTATGATTACAGCGCTTGAACCATGTTCTAAGAAAATAGACTGTTGATTCGATTATAATCAAGTCCCGTGTTCGGTTTCACTAAGTGCTTGTATGCATTTACAAATGAGCTAGGACCCACACTAAAGCGAGAAACTTTGCTGTGAGCAAATTTAGGTATGTCTGATTCTAAATTACTGACCATTATGTTGATTGGAAGCGACAGTGAGTCTGAGAATCGCATAACTATCGAGGCGTCTGATACTCCGGGTAAAAAACCGCCATTCGCACCCGCCTTTTGATAAGTATTCAACCGTTCTATTACCATATTAAAAGCGCTTTCCCCCTCTGCAAGCTCGCGTAAATATACATCTGTTCTCGCATTAATGAATAACTCATTGCCAACTGATTCACGAATTGTTTTTATTTTTTCGGTCAATAGCTCGGCCGAGCCCGCACCATCTTCAATATTAATACCGACAACGCCTAGTAAAAAAATACGATTGACCAGATTTGCTACCTCTTTTGGGTTGCTAGAATATCCGTCTTCAATATCGACAGAAAGCGGTACCTTCGCTATTCTTTGAATACTTTCTATTGCACTCAATAGCTTATCAATAGGTAAATATGAACCGTCTGCATACCCAAGTGCCCACGCTAAAGATGCGCTACTCGTAGCTAAGGCTTTTGCCCCACTAGCTTGGACTAACGCAGCGCTTGCAGCGTCCCAAATATTATTAAGTAACAAGGGTTGTTTTGTATCGTGAAGCAATTGAAAACGATTGAAATTAGTCATATTAGTAGTTCCTTCAAAAACGAGAATTTTACCGAAGTCTATCTACCAAACACGTTGTTATCGGAACTCATAGTAAAATAATCACCTCATATCTTTAAAAAGCTTAAAGCAGCTGCACAAAAGTCTATTAGTCACCACTTATGCAGCTCAATAACTGTAAAAAATTCGCCTCTTCTGGCGCCTCACACTATAGTGAAACGATTGAAGATGAGTAGTAGAAATAGCTAAACAAATAACAACAATAAGGATAAATTATGGCTAATGTTTATGAGGGTAAAACAGCACTAATTTCGGGTGCAGCGAGTGGTATAGGCCTAGCGCTTGCACGTGAGTTTGGTAGTTTAGGAATGAATGTGGTAATGGCAGACATCGAAATGACTGCTTTAAATAAAGCTTGCAGCACACTTAAAAGTGAAGGTTTAAACGTTATGCCATTCGAACTTGACGTTACCGAATACAGCCAATGGGAAAGTTGCGTCAAAACAGCGGTCAGTGAGTTTGGTGGTTTACACATGGTAGTCAATAACGCAGGTGTAGGCGGTATCCCTGGTAAAATAGAAGAAACCAATAACGATACTTGGCGCTGGGTTGTCGACGTCAACTTGTTGGGTGTTATGTATGGCACACAAGCTGCCACGCCAGCAATTAAAGCCAGCGGACAAGGCGGATGGATCATTAACGTAGCGTCAATGGCCGGAATGGGCGGTGTACCCTATTCTGCTGCGTATTCAGCCACCAAAGCAGCCGTTGTATCTATGACAGAAAGTTGGGCCGTTGAACTCAAACGCGACAACATTCATGTGTCGGCTTTGTGTCCTGCTTTTGTCAAAACACGTATTCACGAGTCCTTGCGTACACAGCAAGACAAATACAAGACCGAGGCCATTAAAGGCGATCCAAAACGCCTAAAAGAAGGCTTTGGTAAAGCAACGGCTCTAGTTGAATCAGGTATTGAGGCTGAATTATTGGCGAAACGCGTGGTAGAGGCATTGGCGAGTAAACAAACGTACATATTTACTCATCCCAATTACCGTGAGGCCGTTGCTAATCGCTCTCAGGCACTTGACGCGGCGTTTGAAGACGCTCAAAACAGTGAGCTGGTCAAGCATCTTATCAATGATGAAATTGTGAGTTTATAATCAACGAGTTTGAGATTGACTAGGTGTTCTGACTCAAAAGTCTGCCCGTGAACAACAGATATGGGCAAGCACAAATTCGAGCAATCTGAAGCGACCTCCGGGACGCTTCTTTGTTCTATTGTAAACACTGGGCGTAAAAATGGCTCTTCGTCGCACAACATTTCAAACTAACACGTCAAACAAAACTCACACAATTCGGCATTTCAACAAACCGACCTAATCTGTAGGACAGTTGCAACCAACGGTAGCGTATAGTGTTAACCCTCCTTGTACTCAAAATGCTTTATTGTGCCGCGTATTTCCTAAGGGTGATGAGAATCCAATATTAGATACTTTAATCATATGTTTACAC
>CAZXTD010000004.1:0-68039 GCA_964643575.1 uncultured Glaciecola sp.
TGCACTTCGCAGAGTGAGCGCGCGAGGGCGCTGGCACATTATGGCAATTCGCAATATCGACAATGATATTGTGTTTGGGTTTCCGCCTCCTATGCTGAACCAGCGAAAGCGTTTTTTTGAACTCGCAAAGTCGGAGTCACCAGTACTCGCACGCACGACCAACATGGAAATGGCCGGGCCCTTTTTGCTAAGCGCAGATAACACGCAATACAGTGTCTTTGTTGGGCGCTTGCTACCTCGCGAACAAAGGCCTCTATTTATTATTGGCTCAGCTTTATTCATTATTTTGTTGTTAGGCACACTCGCTTGCCTTGCAATTGCGTGGACTATTGCCAAACCTATACGCCGTTTAAGTGAGCTCAGCAATAGATTTGCAAGCGGCGACGAACAAGCTCCTGATGCTGTGTTGATTAAACGAAAAGACGAATTAGGGCAGCTACACCATGACATCTATGAAATGGCTTCAAATTTAGCAAAAAGCCTTCATCAACAAAAATTACTAATGGCGAATATTTCTCATGAACTGCGGACTCCCTTAACCCGCTTACAATTGTCTATTGCCATGCTTGCGCCACAAGACGGCGAGCAAACTAAATACGCTCAAAGAATTGAAAAAGAAGTAAAAGTAATGGACGAGCTTATAGGTCAAGCTCTACAACTTGCGAAAACACAAGACAATCAAAACACATTTTTGCAAAAAGCTGAAAGTGATCTAGCTCATGTGCTAGAAAACGTGCGTAAAGACCTTGTGTTTGAAGCACAAGCCAGCAAGATATCGATTAATAGCAGCACGTTTCCCGAACTTATTCTCAACATGAATGCCAACAGTTTGCAAAGTGCCTTAGAGAACGTCACCCGTAATGCAATTAAATATGCAAAAACAACAGTGCAACTATCATGTTGTATTAATCGAGCCGAAAATAGCGTCACTATCACTATAGACGATGACGGCGAGGGTTTGGCCGCAGACGTGCCAGATAATGAGTATGATCATATATTCGACCCTTTTTACCGCTCAACAGCGTCTCAATTACCAATAAGCGCTAGCGACAAGTCTAAAGGCACAGGTTTGGGTTTAGCCATTGCAAAGGCGGCAATAGAGTTGCACAATGGCCACATAAGCGCCAAGCGCTCAAAACTGGGAGGCTTACAAATTAGTTTGTCGATGCCAATCGGCTGAGCTGTTAAGCCTAAAGTAATGCGTAAGAGAAATCGCGATAACACTCTACATGTAGTTAAAACGTGACTTGCGCAACACCGTTTTAAACTTACACCACGAGATATATGTCGCATTTTATTAACCGAGAAGCCGATGTTATAAAATACCCTGATTGTGCTTATGTTCGATTTTATGAGCAGCAAGTAACGACAGGCTTCTGGCAACAAGCGAATAATATGAGTACTCACTATGGTTATGTGGTTAATTCTGAGGCTAAAGCGTGGGTGGTGCTTTCTCCTGGTCGGGCCGAGCCAATCATCAAATACGCTGAACTCATCTACGAGTTATACCAAAACGGTTATTCTGTTTTCGCTATTGACCATAAAGGGCAAGGTAAGTCTTCGCGAGTATTGGCTAATAGTCATGTAGGCTATATTGACGATTTCGACGAATATGTAGAGGATTTTAAACACCTTATCGACAAAGTTTTAGATGCTTTGCTAGACGAACATTCACAAAACACACTCCCAAAGTACCTTTTGTGCCACTCAATGGGCGGCACCATTGGCAGCTTATTTGTCCAAAAGTATCCGCTGGTGTTTAACAAAATGGTTTTATCGACACCCATGTATGGCGTAAAAGCACCCATGCCCGAATATTTGCTCGCTGCTTTTTTGAGTGTGCTGATAATGTTAAGACGTTTATTTAGATTGCCGATTACCTATTTGTGGGGCCAAAGCGATTATCGTGCAATTGCATTTTATAAAAATAGGTTAACCCATAGCGAAATTCGCTACCGAGCGTTTCGTGCCGTTATGGCTCAATATCCTGAAAATCAAATGGGCGGAATAAGCTTTGAATGGCTAAGTAAGGCCTTAAAGGCAGTTTCTCGAGTGCGCAAAAACGCAAAATCGGTGTTGTTACCTTGTTTAATCATTATTGCAGAAGACGAGCAAATTGTGGATAACCGCTTGTTACGTAAAACCGCCAAGCTGATGCCAAATACCTCCCTTATTGATGTGCCTAATGCTCGTCATGAAGTGTTTTTTGAGCAAGACGCCGCCAGAAGCTTTGCCCTTTCAAAAATTTACGAATTTTTAGAAGCCTAAGTTTTACCGCTTATTAACTAAAATTTACCACACGAGAATAGAAACAATATGCTAGACGTTGTCCTTTACGAACCCGAAATACCACCAAATACAGGGAATATTTTTAGATTGTGTGCCAATTGTGGTTACAACCTGCACCTGATTGAACCTCTCGGCTTTGATTTAGACGAAAAGAAAGTGCGGCGTGCGGGTTTAGACTATCAAGAATTTGTTAAAGTAAAGCGACATGCTAATTTACAAGCTTATATTGAAAGTGAGCAACCAAAACGTATTTTTGCGTGTACCACAAAAGGCAAAAAATACCATCACGAAGCCGCTTATGAAAAAGGTGATACTTTGCTTTTTGGGCCCGAAACACGCGGCCTTCCCAGTGACGTGATTGAGTCGCTGCCGTTGGAATGCAGATTACGTATTCCCATGACGGCAAATAGTAGAAGTATGAATTTGTCTAACGCAGTAGCCGTTTTTGTATATGAGTCGTGGCGACAATTAGGCTTTGTTGATGCCTGTTAAGGGGCAATAGTCTTTACTAAAGCGCGTTAATGCACTTGAAAGTCATTTACTATTCGCTAGTTTGCTCTCGGCTTAGCAGCGCGACAGCTGCTTCTTTGGCAGATTTTCCTTTATACAAAACTTCGTATATTTGCTCGCAAATTGGCATTTCTATGTGTTGAGCTGCGGCTAAAATGTGTACCTCATCAGTATTTCGATAGCCTTCTACAACCTGACCAATGCTATCAATTGCTTGTTCTACAGAAAGGCCTTGGCCTAAAGCTAGCCCAAACCGCCGATTTCGTGATTGATTGTCGGTACACGTGAGCACGAGGTCGCCTAAACAAGCCATGCCCATAAAGGTTTCGCTTTGCGCGCCTAAAGCTAAGCCCAAGCGTTTCATTTCTGTTAACCCGCGAGTAATCAAGGCTGTGCGAGCATTTGCGCCAAACCCTAGCCCATCGGCAAGCCCGGCACCAATAGCAATGACGTTTTTGACTGCACCACCTAACTGCACACCAATGAGGTCTTCATTAACATATACTCTAAAGCTTTTGGGGTTGTGCAGCAGTGCAGAAAACTCTTCGGCTAGCGCTTTATTTTTGCTCGATAAAGTGATTGCAGTGGGTAAACCAGCGGCCATTTCTGCAGCAAACGTGGGGCCCGATAACACGGCCGTGGGGGTTGAGTTAGGTAAAAAATCCGCTGCAACTTCTTGTAGCAGCCTGGCAGTACCCGGTTCTAAACCTTTACTTGCCCAAATTACCTTGTGCTGAGATTTAATCAGCGGTGCGATTTCTTTGGCTATATCTGCAAAAGCGTGGCTAGGCACAACAATTAATAGGTATTCACTGGCAGTAATTGCATTGCTAAGGTCACTGGTTGGTGCTAGCGCATCAGGAAACTCGAATTTGGGGAGGTACTTTTGATTGCTGCGAGCTTGCTGCATGTCTGCGATGTCGCTGGCGTTTCGGCCCCATAAGTAAGTATGGTGTTGATTACGAGACAAACAAAAAGCGAGCGCAGTGCCATATGACCCTGCGCCAATTACTGTAATTTTATGCTCTTTGTCCACACGTTTCTCTTATTGCCAGTGATTTACGCTAGCATGGAAGAGTTTTGCTTATGCGTCAAGCTTTGGCGCGGCATCACCCGACTGACCAGCTTGCGCTTCTTGATGTTTTTTCACGTAGGCCGCAAAAATAGCGTCAAAATTAACAGGTTGTAAATTAAGCGCAGGGAAAGTACCGCGGTTAACCAAGTTAGAGACCGCTTCACGCGCATACGGGAAGAGTAGGTTGGGGCAGTATGAGCCTAACATGTGTGCTTTGTTGTTTTCTGGCATCTCGCTAACAGCAAATATGCCTGCTTGCTGAACTTCACACAAAAACGCAGTTTCGCCGCTGTTTGTGGCAGTTACAGTGATAGTTAATACAACTTCGTATAGGTTAGGCTCAAGCTCGTTTGTGCGAGTGTCGATGTCTAACTTTACTTCTGGCTTCCATTCTTTCTGAAATACCGCTGGCGAGTTAGGTGTTTCAAATGAAATATCTTTTGTGTAAATACGCTGCAAGTTAAATTGTACTTCTTGAGGTGCTTGTGCAGCTGCTTGTGGTTCGTCGGCCATGGGTATTCCTATTTTTTACTACTAGTTGATGTGCTTCGTTTATGTATTTTAAAGTTGAGGTAATGAACCTGAGTATCTACATAAGTGACGTTAAGTGATTTTCACTCACAGCACGGTTAAAATTTAGCCCGCTAAAAGTGCGTCGAGCTTGCCGGCAGATTCGAGCGCAAATAAATCGTCGCATCCACCTACATGTGTTTCACCAATAAAAATTTGGGGAACGGTTGAGCCACCGTTAGCACGTTCAATCATGCCGTCGCGTAGTTCAGGATTTTTGTCAATTTCGATATTGTTGTAGCTTGCGCCTTTAGCTTCTAATAAGCCTCGAGCACGTTTGCAATATGGGCAGTAGCCTTTTGTGTAGATATCTATTTTTTGCATAATTACTCTCTTTTATATTTTCGACTTATAGATAAAGTCTGCGCGTTCACGCTTTGGTATTAGCCTACGTGTTCGCAATAGCTTGATGCTAATTAATGGTTTTACTTACCTTTGGTGACTGGCAAGCTAGCGCCTGTCCATGCACCCATGCCGCCGGTTAATACGTTAACTTTGGTAAAACCTTCTTTTACCATTTTCGACGCGGTGCCTGCGGCAAGGTTACCCATTGCACAGACAACTATAATGGGTTGTGCTTTATGTTTTTCAAGTTTAGAGAAGTTACCGGCTTTTACTTCTTCCGCTTTTATTTGGCGAGAACCAATAATATGCCCATTTTGGAAGTCTTTTTGAGGGCGAATGTCGAGCACAATTGCATCTTCTTTGTTCATCAATAATGTGGCTTGATGGTTATCAACTCTCGCGAATTTGGAAAGCATTGGGCTAAGAAACGAATATAGCAACATTATCACTAGTGCAGCCCAGATACCGGCTAAAATTAGGTTGTCACTGGCAAATTCAATCATTTGGTCCATGCTACTGCTTCTCTCTTTTTATGTAAGGTGTATGCGTCAGTCGTAATGTTCATTTTATCATGATGGTTATAGTCAAAGCCTTAAGCAAAGCGCTTTTTGTTCAAGTAAATACAACAAATATAGGGTAATAGTGCTTAGACCTGCTACAACGGGCACGAATTATATATAAACCACAGCTAAATAACAGTAATTATCGACTGCTGTTGTTCACGTGCGGCCATAAAACTGATAGATTATTAGCCATCTTAATTACTTACGCATTTTAGTCACGCTCGACCAATTCATATATTTATACAGTGTGATACGTAAACGACATGACTCATTATCTCTTTTCACTTGCAAATACACGGTTAAATGACTGTAAAGGACCAATATGACGCTCAAAAAAAAGACGCTCGCGCTATTCATTCTTGATGGTTGGGGTTACCGAGAAGAAACCAACAACAACGCGATTGCCGCGGCCAATACGCCTATTCTAGACCGCTTAAATAAAGAATATGCCAGTACACTTATTTCAGGCTCTGGCCTAGATGTGGGCTTACCGCCTGGGCAAATGGGTAATTCGGAAGTTGGCCATGTAAATTTAGGCGCAGGTAGAGTGGTTTATCAAGATTTTACCAAGATCACTAAAGCGATTGATGATGGTAGTTTTAACGACAACGAAGTTTTGCTTAAAGCAATTGAAGACGCGGTAAAAAATGATAAAGCCGTGCATATTATGGGTTTATTGTCGGATGGCGGCGTGCACTCGCATCAAGACCATTTGTTTGCTGCCATGCAACTCGCCGACACAAAGGGCGCTAAAAAAATATATTTACATGGCTTTTTAGATGGCCGTGATACTGCGCCCCAAGGTGCAGAAAAATACGTCAAACAAGCAGAAGAAGCTTGTGCCAAACTAAATAACGCGCAAGTGGCTAGTTTGGTTGGGCGTTACTATGCAATGGACAGAGACAACCGCTGGGACAGAGTAGAGCTGGCGTACAATTTATTGGTGTCAGGCAAGGGCGAATTTACAAGCGACACTGCCAGCCAAGCGGTAGCTCAAAGTTATGCGCGCGAACAAACCGACGAATTTGTTAAACCAACCATAATCGGCGGCTATAATGGTATGCAAGACGGTGATGCAGTCTTGTTTATGAATTTTAGAGCAGACCGTGCTCGCGAACTTTCGCATGCACTAATTACCGAAGACTTCTCTGGGTTTGAGCGAGCAGTAAAGCCCGCTATCAACTTTGTACAGTTAACAGAGTTTGAATCAAACTTAAAAGCGCCTGTTGCTTATCCAACAGAAAACTTAGTGAATGTAATGGGTGACTGGTTAGCCCAAAATGGCAAAACGCAGTTACGCATTTCGGAAACCGAGAAATTTGCTCACGTCACGTTTTTCTATAGCGGTGGCAAAGAAGATGAGTACGATGGAGAAGAGCGCATTCTCATTCCTTCACCCGATGTAGCGACTTACGACCTACAGCCCGAAATGAATTCAGAAAAGCTGACCGATGCCATCGTTAATGCTATTGAAGAAGGTAAATACGACGTCATTATTTGTAATTTCCCCAATGGTGACATGGTTGGGCACACTGGCAAGTTTGATGCAGCAGTAAAAGCGTGTGAGGCGGTAGATGCATGCATTGGGCGCATTACTGAAGCCTTGGCCAAAAATGACGGTGAATGCTTAATTACCGCAGATCATGGCAACGCAGAACAAATGCAAGACCCTGATACAGGTGTTGCTCATACGGCGCATACTAGTGAGCCAGTGCCATTTATTTACTTTGGACGACCAGCCAATGTGCGCAGTGGAGGCACATTAAGCGATGTTGCTCCTACAATGTTGCATTTAATGGGCATGGAGCAACCAAAAGAAATGACTGGAACGCCCATTGTCACGCTTAAATAAGCGTTTAGCGCAACATTAAATGAGGCAAACACAATTTGTGTTTAGTTAACGGCTGGCAAAAAAATAGTATTACCCTCTTAGTAATTACTGAGAGGGTAAGTGGTGTTTTGTTAGCGCCGATACTTGCGCTTGTATTGATGCTTTGCGCTACCTTTGCCCCGTTTGGTGTAGCCTACAGTCAAAGCGAAACAAAAGACCTAGCGAATATCCAACAAATGATTGCGCAAACGCAAGCGCGCTTAGATAAAACCCTAGCCGATTCCGAACGTTTGCAGCAAGAATTGAAGCTTGCAGAGCTTAAAATTGCAGAAACAGCCACTATTTTAAACAAGACCGACAAAGAGCTTGAGACCACTCGTGTGGAGCTTGAACGTTTAAACGCAGAAAAAACACGTATCAACACCGAAATCAAAAACCAGCAGTCTGCGTTAGCCAGTCAAATAAAAAGTGCCTATATGACAGGCGACTATGATTTTGCCAAGATGATATTTAATCAAAATGAAGCGGGTAAATTTGAGCGAGTGCTCACCTATTATCAGTACTTAAATAAAGCCAGACAGTCGCAAATTGAAAACTTTAGAGGGTTAGTGCATGCGCTAGATACCGTGCAGGTTGAGCTCGATGCAGAAGAAGCCGAACTAGCAAATTTACTACAACAACAGTCAGCGCAGTCAAGAAAATTAGGTGACCAACAGCAGGCAAGGTTTGTTTCGCTCAGAAAACTAGAACAACAAATTAAAACAGACCAAGCAAGGGTATCGCAGCTTCAACAACAAGAAAATGACTTGGTTGCGGCTATTGAACAAGCCGAAATTGACGCCCGCCGAGCACGTGAGCAAGCTGAACAAGCCGACATTGAGTTGAACGGATTAAGCCAAATAAAAGGACAACTGAGAGTCCCAACGGCGGGCACGATAGAAAGATTGTTTGGTAAACGCCGGCAAGGTCAGGTGCGCTGGAAAGGCATTGTAATAAACTCTAAAGCAGGCAGCACAGTAGCCTCGGTGGCTGATGGTGTCATTTTATATGCTGACTGGCTGAAAGGATTTGGCTTGGTTGTTATTGTCGATCACGGAGAAGGCTACATGAGCGTGTACGGTCGCAATCAAGCCTTACTTAAAAATGTGGGCGACACAGTCACCGCCGGTGATGCTATTAGCTTAGTCGGCACAAGTGGCGGTCAAGCTCGAGCAAGCTTGTATTTCGAGATTAGGCATAAAGGCAAGGCGCTTAATCCGAGCGCTTGGTTGGTTCGATAGTCTTTTTAGGTCTTAGAATGTTTTAAGGCCTTTGTGTGTCGACGTAGACGCAAATTAACATACAAAGGTATTATAAAACATACATTAGTTGATGCTGAGTACAGTATTATTAAACGATGTAAATTCATGGTGTTGCGCTGTCCAATCGAACAATGAACAAACAAATTAATCAGCAAGCTCACAAGTTTCCCGTTGCCACTATTCAGTCGGGCTTTACGCTCATCGAACTCATTATTGTGATAGTCATACTCGGCATTCTTGCTGTGACAGCCGCGCCTCGTTTTATTGATATTCAATCAGATGCGCAAGCCTCTGCATTAAAAGGGGTGAGTGCAGCTTTGGCAAGTGCCAATACCTTGGTTTACGCACAAGCGTTATTACAAGGGCAAAGCGAGCTCGAGAGTGGCTCGGTTGATGTGGGTAATAATGTAAACGTGGCAACTCGTTACGGATACATCAGCTTTAATAGCAACGTGCACAGTGGTGCAAATGTGGCGCAAATAATCGATATTGATATTTGTCATCATTTAAATACTGATAATTCGTGTAATCCTGACGGCTCTACCCAATTTATTTATGATGTGGATACCATTAGCGGTGTCTCTATGGTGCGCATATTTTCAGGACGTCTCGCTGATAGCGACCGTGGGCCCGACAATGACCAAATTGAATGTCGAGTTGATTATCGCATGCCGGTTAATGCGGGTGATAACCCTGCCTACGAAGTTTTTGCTGACGAGTGCTAAATTTGCGCTGATAAATACGCTTACCCGTTAATACCAACTTTCCTCTTTTGCTAGGGTTTGATTTGTCGCTTATTTCTATTTTGGGCGTCGTTGACCACCGTTACCACAGCACTTGGCTCAATGCAGGTGTTTATTAAGCCTGAGAACGGAATTGCTCGCCCCTTTATCTATAAGTTCTTCCTTTTTACTATTTATATTTATGCCGCTAGCCAACAAAGCAACAGATGAAAAGTGACAAAAAGACTTTGACTGTTATCATCGCATTACAGTTGCTATTAATACTCTTCAGCTTGTACTGATGTTTATTGCCTTATGGCTGTTAGTATAATTACGTTAAGTAAATATGTGGCCGAGTATGCATTGATGAAAAAATTCTTACAAAGACTATTTATCCCTCAAATATTACAAGCAGATAGAGCGCAAAGGGACACGTCAAAAACGCTTGCTAAAGCATATGAAGAGAGCTTAGTGACCAATTTATGGGAAGATACAGGTAGGCTTTATTTTTTACTCGATACTCTTAAGCTAAGTTTTGAAAGCGAAGTTGGCTTAGTTACTTATGAACGTTTAAGCGTAGAAATGGTAAAGGATATTTTAAACCAAATTAAAGAAGGCGAAAGCGCTGCCTTTCGGCAAAAAATTGTTGCTGAGCAAACCAGTGAAATACGTATATCGGTGTGCGGAATGACGTGGCAAACTTTGCACGGGCAAAGCCGAACGCGAGCCATTACCGAAGCTGCAGTGCTGCGAAGCACCACTCCTGATTTTTTAAACAGTCAAGCTTTGTTTAAGCACGCCGACCGCATCATAGACCTAGACCCTAATATTCTAAGCTTACCTAACCAGGTAAATGTATTCACCTATGACCGGGTGAGCGTAACAGATTTTTTTAGTCAAATAAAAACTATCAATACCCGTTTTGAGCCTGAAAATAAGGCCAGTATCAACTTAAATAGAGAAAATTATTTGGCGCCTTTTAGTGATAATGAGCAAAAGACAATAGACACTTTAGAGCAAGGTCGCTCACTTAGCCAAAAAGCTTATAAGCCGCTAACATCAACACCAAAAGTATGACTAAACCTCCTGCGATGTTTGCGAGTTTGCTGTTGGCGTAATTTCCCATAAGATCCGGCCGGTTACATACCCAAACCAATAAAATAGCAGATATCGGTAAGAGCAAAGCATTAGAGGTTTGCGCTAAAATGATCAGTGCCAGAGGTTTAAGCCCTAAGCTAGCCGCAAAGGTACCGATAGCCACAATACTAATTGCCGTTGCTTTAAAACGAAGATCTTTAAGTGTGTTGCCCCAGCCAAATAAACCACTAATGGCAAAAGCAGCAGCTAATGGCGCGGTGAGCGCACTTGTTAAGCCTGCTGCAAATAAACCTATACCAAAAAAGAGTGCTGCGTTGTCACCTAGCAATGGCGCAAGTTGACTAGCAATATTTGATTTATCCACACTAATTTGTGTCGCAAAAAAGGCGGTAACCGAGCTCGAAAGTATCGCGAAGGTGACTAAGCCGCCCATGCCAATGCTAATAGCGAGCTCTTTGTTCTGCTGTGACACGCTGCCAATATCTTTATTGTTTTGTTTATCTTGTGCGCTTAAACCGGCGTGTAAAAATAAATTATAAGGAACAATAGTCGTGCCAACAATTGCCAAGGCAAGCGCGGGTGTGGCAAGGGAAGTATCTGAAAATGTTAAGCCTTTAGCGAGTAAGTCAGTATTAATGCCCACAACAAACATTAAAGAGATAAAGACAATACTCATCAGCACAACCAAGCCAACCAAGCACTTTTCTACAATGCTGTAATGCCCAGTTAGCAATAGCAACGCTGCAATAACACCAAGCGTGAGTGCCCACGTTTGAATACTCGCACCAAAACTCGCGCTCAAACCTAAAGCCGCCCCGGTGATATTGCCGCCTTCATAAGCTGCGTTGCCAATACCGATTGCTGCAATGACTAAAGCACCTATGAGAATACGGGCCGCTTTGCTTTGCAGACTTTGCATAATTGCTTGTGATAAACCGAGGCCCGATACGCTTCCTAAACGAGACGCCATTTCTTGCAGTGTATAAGTTGCTAATATCGCAAATGCAAGTAACCAGACCAAGGTGAAACCAGTTTGACCACCCACTACTGTAGCCGTTGTCACTGTGCCGGGCCCAATAAACGCTGCGGTGATGATCAGTCCTTTAATTCCTGCTCGCATTAGTAAAAGTATCCTTTGGTCTCTTAAATCAACATGAGTGTATCAAAATACTCCAAGAAGGTTGTTGGTTTTATGAGAGCCTTGGATTTCAAGCGCAATATCGCAAACATCGCCATTCTTAATAACTTGTGACACTTTTAAAAAAGGCAAACATTCAACAGTCTTTACTGTTAAAAAATGATTATGCTAGTCTGTCAATGAATCCAATTCACTTATATATTTGATTATGCGAAAGAACTCAGTATGATTAATAGCCCTGCAAACTAGTTTATTTTCAACGAGTTAATTATTCCTCATGCAATCATCTATTCACGTCAAAAATGATTTATCGCAACTTTATGAAAATGCTGACCAAGCCGCTTTTTTACAACCCCAAGCATTTGTAGAAGGCGCGATTTTAGGGGCCGGTGCGTGTCCTGAAATTCCGTTGCCTGATGTTTGGTTACCATGGGTGATAAAGGAGCACGGTCAAATAAAAGATGCGGCGCAAGCTGACGCGATAACCGATTTGCTGTTTGCGCACTTTAAGATGTGTTTGGCACAGATGCATGATGAGAGCCTTAAGGTCCCTAGTTATGCGATTTATAGTGACCCATCAATACAAGAAAATGACAATGAAGCGCTTTCTCAATGGTGCGAAGGCTTGGTGATGGCACATAGCGCAATGGAGCCATGTTGGCAGAAGGCATGGAACTTGATGCAAAAGAAAAAGCCTGACCTAGCACCGGAGATGGCTAAAAACCTAAAACATTGTTTGTTAATGTTTTCTACCTTTGCAGACCCAGAAAAAGCGATTAAAGAAGCAGCTAAGAAAGGCGATTTCACTTTAGCTCAAAACTTACCTCTAGTTTCGCAAAGTCTACAACATACCCTGGCTACTTATATTGAATTATCTGGTGAACTAGCTGCATACTTGCCCAATCAGTTCGAGACGTTTAAGCAAGAAAAGTAGCTTACTCTTTTTTATGATTTATATGTTTGAGTATGAATGTTTCTGGTCGTAAGTCATAAGCAGACGTTTTACCATTAAGTACTTTGCTCATACTTTTAATCGCTTCTTTTGACCATTGAGGTGAATGTAAGAAGTCACCAAAAACCTGTGCATTGTTTTTATTTATATGACTCATGGGTGTTTTTATTACAAGCCCTAACTCGTCAGAAAAGTCGATTCCGTTCAAGTAATCGTAATATAAAACAAGCGAAAAACCGGCTTCTAAAAAGTGGCCACCCATGCTCATTGTTAACTTGTTTTGCTCGATTAAAGACGGAGTCTCGTTCGACCAATCTATACTGCCAATCACGGAATGTTTCGGGATTGACATTTTGCTTGTCTCTAGACCTTCCAATAACCCATATGCCATGATGTCGCTTGCAAGCCAAAATGCATCTATGCTCGCATGTCGCTTAACTATTGTAGGGGTTATTTGGGCGACTCTTTGTTTGCTCCAGTCGCCATAAATAAACCCTAAAATCTGACTATTGCCGTCAGCTTTTACGGCTTCTTCAAGACCTGCCAGCCTCTGTTTGCTGACATCTGCAAAGCTTTGCCCGGTAATCGCAAAAAGATTGATATTGCATGCTTGGTTCGGACATTTATTGTTACGCCCTTGTTTGATTAATGCTGTGCCCAAGTCTTTACCCACAAGGAAATCATTAGGTGAAAGCTGTGCTAACCAATTAGGGTATTTTTCTCGGGGTTTACCTATAGACTTGCTCTGCTGCAATGACACATCTGAATTAATCGATATTAATGCAATGTCGTGTTTTTGGAGCAACAGCAGTATTTCTTCCTCAGAGCCAACCCAAAACGATGTCAGAACAAGTGAAGGCTTTTGGGGGCTGGCATTGATGCGGTTTTCTATAAATTCGGCAGCGCGAAATCTATTCCTCATCGACTCTGGCGGATAAGCTACGTCCAAATTAAATCCTAAAACGTCAGCCACAGCTTGAGCAAAGTCAACCTGTGCATCCCAAAACGGAAACCCTTTATCAACTGGATAAATGAATAGAACATGCTCAGTATTAGTCTGTTCAAGCTTGGCGTTCGCATTAACGACAAAGCTTAGAATGCAAAAAATAGATAAAAATATGCGTGCCAAGGATATATCCTATTAAATCAGATGTTCAAAAAGTTGAGCAACCAAGGTTAATTACCGTAAGCCCTATAATAGTTGATAATTCGGTGTTCAAAAAGGCTTGGCAATTGCCAATACTACAATTATAAGTAAGGCCAACACGGGCGCTTCGTTTAATATTCGATAAAACTTATGACTGTGAGTATTGGTATTATTTAAAAATCGCTTCATCAGTACAAATAAGTACGCGTGATAAACGTAATACAAAATCACAAACACCAACTTTATATGTAGCCACATGCTTAGCTTAAACCAGTCACGGCCATATTCTACAATCAATAAAACGCCAAAAACTAAGGTTAGTACGGCAAAAGGTGTGACAAAATACCAAAGCCGCCGCTGCATAATATTGAGTTGGTCTTTAAAGGCTTGATTAGTACTTTCGGCGTTATAAACAAACAAGCGAGGCAAGTAAAACAAGCCGGCCATCCAAGCGACCATAAAAAACACATGTAGAGATTTGTACCAAAGTAGCAAAGGGATATTTGTTAACCAATCCATATAAAGTTCCAGTTAATCGACTAGTGCCGTAGTCGGAGCAAATAAGTATGCAGCATGTTCCAAGTGATTATACCGCAAATCTGACCGCGGATTTTTTCTGAATTGTGACCGTCAAATAGTTCTGAATCAATGTTTTCGTGTTCACTAGCCGTATTTGAGTACACAACAACACCGCCTTGTCGTTTTTTATAAAGTAATTCATAAACCTCGGCCAAGGTATTTTGTTCTGATACCGAGTGCAAGCTTTGTAGGCTAATCGGATAAGCATTTTCTTGTAAGCTAACGTCGAGACTGACTAAGTTCCAGTCAAAATTAGGATCGTCAGCTGAGTCAGTATAATTAGGTGTTTTTTCGCGCATTTCATCAGAGTCTACGCTTACTGCGTTGTCGATAATTTCAGGCTCGATTGATGTTTTACTTACTCTATCAATTACAAACGCATCGGGGTGCTCTTGCAAATAACCATACATTTCGGCATCTTTGCCATCATAGTATACGCGAATATCGCGGCGCATGATGGCCATTACGCCAGTGTCTTGCAGCACATCTCTAATTGAGGTGGTGGTGTAGGGCAGGCCTTGATAGTCTAGTTGCAATACAAAAATAGAGCGATTAGCGCACAATTGCTTAGAAGTGACGTAAGCACTTACTATTGTTATGATGGCCGGCAGAATTACCTGTTGTGTTGAGCTCAGTTCCATAGCAGCCGATAGCGCGGCCATGGGCGCATGCAGCACAGCGGCTAAAAAGCCTGCTAGGCCAAGTAAAGCGTAATTTTCTGTAAGGCCTGACACTACTTGGCTATCTACTTCAAAAACAAACAAGCCCTGCAGGAAAAGCGTACCGGCTAAAATGCCTATCACCATTACAGCTCCAATGATCCCGCCAGGTACGCCTAAGCTAATGGCTACGATGGCGAGTAAAAACTTAGCGGCAAATAGCAGGGCTATGGCTAGTGTGTCGGGTGACGCATGTAAGAAGTTATTAATGTTAATAAATTCTGCACCAAGGGCACTGGGCATAAAAAAGGCAAATGCGCCCGTAATCACGGCAGCCGCCAACAAGCGCGTTACCATTGACAGCGGGCGACACAATCGCATGATACGCATTAGCTGGCTATTAAATACACTGGCCAATATACCCAAAAACATGCCCAATAAAATAAGCAAGGGAAAGTGCGAGTATTCCATGATTGAGAAGTCTAAAAATGCGAGTTCAGTCACATCACCAAATACCAAGCGTGTTAAAAACGACCCGCATGCGGCGGCGAGCAAAACAGGCACAAAAATATGTACCTTGTATTCCCGCATCACCACTTCCATTACAAATATTACAGCAGCAAAAGGGGTATTAAATGCTGCAGCAATACCTGCTGCAATGCCGCACCCGGCTAATATGCGCAGGCTATTAAAGGGGAGTTTAAACCAACGGCCAACGTAATGACTCGCTGCAGCCGCTAAATGTACTGTCGGGCCTTCTTTGCCCACAACAAAACCGCTGGCTAATGCTAAAATGCCGCCAAAAAACTGATTGATTGAGCTGACAAAAGGAATGTGACCGTAAAAAAGTTTAAATCGGTGTATAACAAATGGTATACCCAGCCGATAATGTTTAAACCCGGTAAGTTTTGCGATGGCAATGATGGTAAGTACGGCAATAATTGGGAATAAAAATAGTTGCCAACTAGGCAATGCGCTATAATCTCCCACACTGCCTAAAATCGATACTTGTAAAAGCGCTAAACATAGCCTAAACAGTATGATGATACCAGCCGCAATGAGCCCGCCTAGCAACCCGATAATACATAGTTGGACTGATGTAGACGGTGTTGATAGAGCTAGGCGCAGCGCAGGTAAAAAGCTGAGCGATTGCAAAAAGTGTTGGGTGCGAGTAAACAAATTAATACGCTATTAGTTGATTCAATATAAACGAACGGCTATTGAGTGAAATTCTACAAGATTGCTACGCTATCGTATTGTTGCATATACGTTAGCGATAGTATCAGATTAACATAAAACAACAACTTAGGAGAGACATTGGACTTAAGAAAATACCGCGAAAAAGCTGGCTTTGTTCGCTATTACTTAGTCTTAATTATAATTATTGTTGCAGTCGCTTACGCAGGCTATGAGTTTGCGCATGTCGAAAAAGCGAGTTTAGAAGCAGACAATAGGCTACTCAATAAAAGCCTGAATAATTTGAGCGGTGAGCATCAAAAGCTACAATCTGACTACAATATTTTGAAAGTAGAGCTAGAAATAGCACAACTAGCTAATGAGCAGTCTCAAGTCAGTATTAAAGATGGTATTAACCGTGAACAAACTTTAAAAGAACAAATATCGTTTTATCAACGAGTGCTTGCCCCCGAAATGTCGCAAGATGGCTTTGTAGTTGAACGAATGGAAATATCGCCAACGGTAAGTGAAAATAACTACGCAGTAAATATGATTTTATTGCAACATGAAAACATCAAAGCCGTTGTAAAAGGGACCTTGAGCATTCGCGTATTCGGGAGTCAAAACGGTAAGGCGCAAAGCTTTGACATTCAAGACCTGCAAGACGTACCTAAGTCGTCATTAGAATTTGCGTTCAAATATTTTCAGGTTGTACAAACAAGCATAACCTTACCGAGTGACTTTACGCCCGACCGTTTCGAAATCAATACCGACATTTACAAGTATCGTAAAAAACGTGGGTCCTATTCAACTACCATTAAATGGCAAGAAGCATTTAGCGAAGCTGAGTGAATACTTGATTAAAACACTCAGGTATTAGATAATTAACGGGTTGATTAGTTTATTAATGCAAGCACATTGGGATGTATTAATGTGATTTCGAACGTATGGTGCTTGTGGAGAAATTTATGTCTGTAGAATCTGCCATGCCTATTGAGTTTTCAGACTCGGCGGCAAGCAAAGTTAAAACCCTGATTGAAGAAGAAGAAAATCCAAACCTTAAGTTGCGCGTGTATGTCACAGGTGGCGGATGTTCTGGTTTTCAATACGGATTTACATTTGACGAAAAAGTAAACGAAGGCGATATGACCATTGAAAATCAAACTGTCACTTTAGTGGTAGACCCAATGAGTTTACAATACTTAGTTGGCGGCATCGTTGATTATACTGACGGTTTAGAAGGCTCTCGTTTTTTTGTGAATAACCCAAATGCGAGTACCACTTGCGGCTGCGGCGCGAGTTTTAGTGTGTAGTTGAGTTTTAATAATCACTTTTACGCAGTACAACATTAACAACCACAGGAAAATATAAATGAGTGCAAGTATGCAATTGTACGGGTCGACAACCTCACCTTACGTGCGCCGCTTACGTATTTACATGCAGGAGCTTGAGCACGAGTTTATCGAGGTTGATATATTCAATAGCAGAGACCGCAGCAGTATTGCAATTGACAACCCGACGCTTAAAATTCCAATGTTAAAGCACGACGGGCAGGTAATCCTCGATTCTGGCGTGATTCAGCAATATCTTCAGCAGGTGCTAACATTACCTCAGCTAAGCTGGGACGAACGCAACTTACTGACCAGTATCGATGCGGTCAACGATTCCCTTGTGCAAATGCTGATACTTTCACGCTCCGAAATAGACACAAGTTCAGACAAAATGTATTTCAGAATACAACGTGAACGCATGGATGTCGTATTCGCTCATTTAGAAAAGGCAGCAGAGCAAGGTGCATTTGAACAATGGAATTATCTTTCGATTAGTCTTTACTGTCTGCTAGATTGGGTTATGTTTAGAGCATTGCATGATATTTCTAGCTTTAGTTTGTTAAACAAACTTTACCATCAGTGGCATCAGCTGGCTATTTGCCATCAAACTGACCCTCGCCAATAGCGTTTTTATTTTAGGTCGAAAAGTGCACTTCGGCGCGTATGGCAACGCCTGGTGAGGCTCTAAAGTTTTCCTCGCGTAGCCATAAAATAAAGGGTTCTACTTCTATAAATAGCCAGTCGCGCAACACTTTTCTTTTGTAACGCATGCTCAGTAGCATTTGTTCTTTGCGGTAATTAGGTCGAGACAGGCCGTCTATCATTGCCGTGAATACGTAGCTCGTGTCGTTCTTGGCCAAATGCAAATATTGGACTTCGTGTCGCCATACCCAATCGTCTGTTTTATCTCTAAAGCGGAAATTATTATTAAACTCAAAGGCCGACCGGCTATCAAACACATAGCCAAACTCGGCATTTAGCTCAACGCCTAGTTTATCGCCTGAGTACCAATGGCTCTCAGCATAGTAGTAAAGATTAGCGTCTTTGCTATATTTTATTTCATCCGTATAACGAGCTCTTGTATAAAGCTGGCTGCCGCGCCCAAAACCAACCCGGTAGGATAGTTTGTCTTTGTCTTCTTGTTTGAATTGCAATGCAAGAACCGTTTGGTCATTGTTGCCAAGCTCATCACGACGAGCTGATTTCAAAGCTTGTTGATTACCGCTGTCTTCTTCGTCTGACAAAAATAGTTCTACACGGTCTTTTAGTGCGGGAAGGGTAGCACGAATTCTAAATCTAAAGTCAATTTCACTAAAATCGCCCGAACGAGGCTCCCAACCAAAACGCAATTTGCCCCGTGTAGTGGGTAATGTGTCTTGATTGCCGCCTTCGTGCTTAAACCAGTTATTGATTGTGTCGGCAGTAGAGTCTACGCCGTAGTTTAAATAACAGTATGCGTCATCTATCGGTCCGAGTTGACCACAAAAATCATAATTTAAATCGTTTATTACTTGCTTGTCTGGCCGTTCGTTTGACAGAACAACGGCATGCCAAGTATTGAGTAATAAGAAATAAAGACCAAAACGCAACAGTTTAATAATAAATTCACCTTAATTAGCTTGTGTTTTGTGCTACGGCTGGATATTTTAGCTCTGTGGTATCTTATACAGTGATTATTAACATTATCTAAGTATAATACCAACACAAGCGAAGCGCTTATTCAAATAATAATCTTCAATAGCATTTGTATACAAAGAGGGAAAACCATGGGCTTAAGTGTACCCAGTATAATACTGATATTAGTCATCGTGATACTGTTGTTTGGCACATCAAAACTAAAAAACATGGGGTCAGATTTAGGATCTGCGCTTAAAGGCTTTAAAAAAGCAGTAAGTGAAGACGACAGTAAAAAAGACGATCAACAAGACGCTGATTTTGCGCCGCTTGAAAAGCCCGACCAAAAAACGGCCGATTCAAATGTGCAACAAACGTCTCAAAACGCTGATAAAGAAAAACAAGACAAGTAGAAATAAGAACGCTTTTTTATGTTTGATATCGGCTTTTTAGAAATGATGGTGATTGGTGTCCTTGCGCTTTTGGTGCTAGGGCCAGAGCGTTTGCCGGGCGCGATAAAGTCATGCATGCAAACCGTGCGAAGTATAAAAGAGATGGCAAACGGCTTTAAGCAAGAAGTTTCTGCTCAAATAGATGCCCATGAATTACATGCTAATTTAAAAAAGGCTGAAGAATTGGGCATGAAGAATCTTGGTAAAGATATACAAGATTCGGTCAATGAGCTTAAAGAAGCTGCTGCTTCTGTACAGCGACCCTACCAAAAAGCGAAAGACGAGCTGACAAGCACCGATATTTCCAAGCAAATAGACGAGCGCAGTATTGCCCCACCCGTATCATCAAATCAGCAATCACAAACCGGCCAAGCTGTAACTGATACGCCTGAAATCGCTTTTCCCTCAAACGAGCCTCAAATCACGCCGCAAAGAGAGTTTGACGATTATCAGCATAACGATAACGCGTTATCTGCAGACGGTGAGAGTGGGCAGGCGCAGACTGAGCTTAAGTCTGGAAATAAAAGCGAACAAGCCACAAACGAGCAGCCCGACAGTAGCTTCGATAACAATCTACTAGACGAAGCGATTTCTAAAAATATGACAAGGCCAACTGTAACCAAACCTCATGAGTGAACCCGGTACTTTAATTTCTCATTTAATCGAGCTTCGATCGCGTATTCTTAAAGCGTTGCTTGCAGTTTTAATTGTGTTTTTGTGCTTGTTTTACTTTGCACAAGACCTCTATCAATATCTAGCGCTTCCGCTTATTGCCACTTTGCCCGAAGGCTCAACAATGATAGCAACGGCAGTCGCATCGCCCTTTTTAGCGCCTTTTAAACTCACTTTGGTGCTTTCGTTTTTTATAGCTATTCCGGTTGTGTTATATCAAATATGGGCTTTTGTAGCGCCAGGCTTATACCGAAACGAAAAAAAACTGATTGCGCCCTTACTCGCGAGCAGCACATTGTTGTTTTACGCCGGTATGGCCTTTGCCTACTATGTTGTTTTCCCTCTCGTATTTATGTTTTTTAATAGCGTAGCGCCAGAAGGAGTGTTGGTTAGTACCGATATTTCAAGTTACTTAGATTTTGTACTCAAGTTATTTTTTGCCTTTGGTCTTGCATTTGAAGTACCTATCGCGGTCATACTCATGTGCTGGACGGGAGCTACTACCGCAGAAAGCCTGCGGAAAAAGCGACCCTATGTCATTGTTGCCGCTTTTGTTATTGGCATGTTGTTAACACCGCCCGATGTTATTTCGCAGGTCTTGTTGGCCGTACCTATGTGGATTTTGTTTGAAATAGGGGTCATTATTGGTGGCCTTTATGGCAACAAACGTGCGCAAGAACCGCAAGATGAAGATGAGCCAGAAGACGCCCGTTGAGCTTTTCAACAATCAAATGGACACGTGGATTGACACTGGGGTAAACCTTCTCGACCCACGTTTATGTTCTCCTGATATTTTACATCGCGCCTATGATGCGTATGTTAGGCATATCCTTGTTATTTCATCGACTTTAGACGAATCGGTTGAAGCTCTTGCGCTTTGTGCTTCTAATAATCATGGTGATACTAACGCACCTCAAAATACCCACAAAAAAGTCAGACTGGCATGCACTGCAGGTATTCATCCTCATCACGCAGACAAATACGCTAAAAACGGTCAAGTCATAAGCGATTCAGAGCAAGACTCTGCCAACGGCAATCTTCAATATTGGGCTAAACTTAAACAACTATGTGCCGATAAAAATGTGAGCGCAATTGGCGAGTGTGGACTTGATTTTAATCGAAATTTTTCAACTCAAGAGAACCAACTAGCCGTATTTGAGCAACAATTAATCATTGCTGCTGAGCTTGGCATGGGCGTTTATTTGCATGAACGCGACGCCTTTGACGCACAATTTGCCTTATTGCAGAAGTATGCGAGCCGTCTAAAGTTTATGGTTGTGCACTGTTTTACCGGTACGCTAGCGCAAATGCTGAAATACCTTGAACTGGGGTGTTTTATTGGCGTAACTGGCTGGCTTTGCGATAACAAACGAGGGCTAGCACTACAAGAGGCGGTAAAGCATTTGCCGCTTTCACGCTTACTTTTAGAAACAGATGCGCCGTATTTATTTCCAAAAACACTGCGGCCTCGTAAATCGACCAATGAGCCTTGCAATATTCCTTATATTGGCAGAGCGCTGGCGGAACAGCTGGAAGAGTCTGAACAGACGGTAAGAAATTATGCGTTTAAAAACGCAGAACAGCTATTTTTCAATGAGAGGTAGCTGTAGACAATAATCGACAAATTTCACTCAAGAGTAGTAGATGAAAATAGACGTACCACAATTACACAAATTAAACGCAAGCGCGATTGTGGCCGTGGTGCTCGTTTTTGTCACATTACTACTGATGTTACCTTATTCCCTTACCCAACAGAGCACCCAAAATAGTACCAGTCTTAGCGCACAATATTTTGTAGACACTTCTTTTAACATTGAGCTTAATGATGCTATTGAGCTAGAAAATGGTGCATGGCAAGCAGTGACAAATTTTAACTTTGGGCTTGTAAGCGAGCCCCATTGGCTAAAATTCACCGTTGAACCAACCTTGCAAGATGAACAGCGTTTGCTCCTACTGAATTACGGCTTGCTTGACCACGTGGACGTTTGGTTTATCTCCAGTTCTTCTGATGGCGCAGAACAAAAAGACGTTATTTCTGCTTTTAGCAGCGGTGATGTCTTTGTTTTTGACAATCGTGCGATTAAGGTCGAACCTTTCTTATTCCGTGTTCCAGAAATTAATGAGCCACTTACCGTGATTATCAAAGTGAGTAGCAAAGGGCCTCTCAAAGTGCCAATGGAGCTTTGGGATGAAGCAAGATTTATCGAATATTCGGGCCTTCAAAAACTATTTTTAGGCCTGTTTTTTGGATTCATGATTGCAATGGCGCTGAGTAATTTGTTTATTTACGCGTCAACCCGTAACACGCTGTTTGCTATCTATACTGGCTACGTCACGAGTATAGGTCTTGTAGTAGCAGCCTTACACGGAATAGGCTTCCATTATCTGTGGCCCAATAATTTATGGTTACAAGAGTTTGCGGTCCCCATATTTGCAAACACCACAATGATATTCATCATTTCGTTGACGATACGTTTGCTCAACTTAAAAAAGGCTTCGCCAGTCAATTATCGACTTTTGCGTAATGTTCGTTACATCTTTATTATTTTGTTAATTCTTTGCGCATTTATGCCCTATCAGGTCGTTATTAAAACAGTTTTAGTCTTACTGGTTATAACCACCCCGATTATCTTAGTTTCTGGTATCACACAGGCCTTAGGCGGCAACACCGTTGCCCGCTATTTTTGTGGTGCATGGGGCGCGTTGTTGATATCGGGTGTCAGTATTGCCATGGAAAACTTTGGCGTTTATCAATCTCCTATCGATTCAAGCTATTTGCTAATGGTGGGCGCAGTCACCGAAGCCTCATTGCTTGCCTTAGCATTAGCAGTAAGCTTTTCTGAGCAGTTGTTTAAAGCCAGCAGTGCGCGTAAGACTGCTTTGGAAAACGAACAAAAAGCCTTAATAGCCAGAGACGAACTTATCGCTCTGCAAGAAAAAAATCAGGCCGATTTAGAATACAGTATTGAAGAACGCACTTTGGAGTTAGAAATTGCGCTCAGAGAATTAAGTGAGAAAAATGTCGAGCTCGAAAAACTCAGTGCGGCAGACCCACTAACTGGACTAATGAATAGGCGTTTCTTTGACAAACGGTTGCTCGCAGAGACAAGACGAAGCAAGCGTGAACTTACGCCTTTAGGTATTGCGATGTTGGATATTGATCACTTTAAGAAGATTAACGATACCTATGGGCATTTATGTGGCGACTATTGTTTAAAATTATTCGCGCAAATGCTGAAAGATGAAGTGAAGCGGCCATCCGACGTTTTATGTCGATACGGCGGTGAAGAATTTGTGCTTATCTTACCTAATACTGATATGGCGGGTTTAGAGAAACTCCTTGAACGAGTTCGACATACTGTTGAGAGTAAAAAAATTGTATTCGAAGGCATATCACTGTCTATGACAGTAAGTATCGGCGGCTGCTCGCGCGTTATCGCTACGGAAGATGAACATGCATTGTTGGTTGGTTTTGTTGATAAACAATTGTACCAAGCGAAAGAGTCGGGACGGAATCAGGTTAAAATAGGTAGCTACTGACTATAGACTTATGACTATTTTGTATCCTCGAAAGCGCAGCGATGAAAGGCTGATACAGGTGGGGCTGATACGGCTCAAAGCTTGGTTTTCGCGCTATTGGATAATAGTATTCGCGCTGGGCTCAATTGTTTTATTAGTGCAAGCTATCTATATGCTAGGCTTTTTGTCCAAGGGTAGCTACCCCCTACAAAATCTTAAAGTCTACAAAGCACATTACGCTGTTGATATACATGAAATACACGCTCTACCTGTTTATAAATGGAAAAATACTGAGCGTTTATTATTCAGTAACACTGACGAAAAAGTTTGGTTAAAATTTGAGATCCCGCCCGATGTTGCCGAACAAAAAACCTTATTGCGCTTTAACGATCCCCTTATTGATGAAATAGAGCTTTATGTTTTTGAGCACAAAGGTAATGCGGCACAGCTAAAAACACAATTAAGCTTGGGTGATACTCTTGCTTTTGAGCAGCGCTTGTTTAATCTGTCAAATGTCGTCGTGCCTTTCAAAGCAAGTAAAAATAGATTGACAGTCTACATCGCTGGGTCTTCAAAATTTTCACTTAATCTGTCGATGGGCCTTTGGTCGAGCCAAGACTTTATGGCTTACAACGGACACCATAAAGTTTTCTTTGGTGCTATTTGCGGTTATATTCTCGCCTTGGTTTGCTACAGCTTGATGATGTTTGCGACGTCACGGAAACCAGAATATATGTGGTATTGCGCATACCTTATTGGATTTTCTTTGCATATTCTTGCTTTAAGCGGCTTTGGCTATCAATACTTATGGCCTAACTCGCCTGCCTTACAAAGCGTGATGGGCGGCACAACTATTAGCCTTAGTTTTCTATTTTTAGTGAAGTTTACAGAGATTTTAATTGCGCCATCTAAGCGTATACAAAAAATTGTCTTCAAAATGATTGTCTTTGCATGTTTAGCTCTAGCGCTGTTGAGTCTACTAACTCTGCATGTTGCCTTTGTAAAACTCACTTTATTATTGATTTTTATTGCGAACGTTTTGATGCCGATACTTTGCTTTAGCATAGGTATGAAAGGTTCGAAAGTGGCTAAGTTTTTAGGTTTAATGTGGACAATTATGTTCATGGGTGGCGGGGTATCGATGCTCGACCGTTTACAAATTATACCACTTTACCTAGACGCGACTTTGACGCTAGTGCTTGCTTTTCATGTAGAAACATTATTGATTTGTAGCGCACTTATTTATGGATATCAAACTTCTTTTTATAACACTATCGCATTGAGAGAAGCTGCAATTAAAGACGAAGCCAAAGCAATTATGGCCAAAGACCAAATTCTTTCGATTCAAAAAGATGCTCAACTAAAACTAGAAGCCCAAGTTAAAGCACAAACTCAACAGCTTGAAGGCGCGCTAAGTGAATTGTCTAAAGCAAGCGTCGAATTAGAGCAACTTAGAAATATAGACGGCCTTACAGGCCTGCCAAATCGATTAGCATTTGATGAAGATCTCTTTGCACTCGCCGAGAAAGCAATAGACAAATCTATTAGCTTACAATTGGCAGTTATCGATATTGACCATTTCAAGCAGGTCAACGACACCTATGGGCATTTGGCTGGCGATGAATGTTTGCGAGTTTTTTCAGGTCTCATTAAAGAATGTTTTAATTTATCGGACTACGCCTATTGCAGATATGGTGGTGAAGAGTTTGTACTGGCGAGCCTATTGCCACTTGAACAAGTTGAAGCTCGTTTGAATGTGTTCAAAGACAGGGTGCAAGCCTTGCAAGTTTGTGCCAACGGGACAAATATTTCGTTCACTGCAAGCGCAGGTTTAGCGGGTGAAAATCTAAAAGATGCTAACGACACACGAAAACTCTATGCTAAAGCCGATAAAAAACTCTACCAAGCAAAAGAAAGTGGCAGAAATTTAGTGGTGGCCTAACTAAAAAGAGCAGGTTAAATTTAGTAAGCTTAGGTATACTAAGACTATTACTAAGCTGTTCTTTATATAAAGGTTTATTTATGGCTCTTTTCCTTCCAAGCCGCCCTCGCAGGCTGCGCCGTACTCAAGCATTGCGTAATTTAGTTAGCGAACATACCTTAAGCCCAGCAGACTTAATCTACCCAATGTTTGTTATTCCGGGTGATAACAAAACTGAAGTAATCGCGTCAATGCCTGATGTGCACCGCTATAGTATCGACTTGTTGATTAAAGAAGTTGCAGAATGTATTGCGCTTGGAATTGTGCATTTTGCATTATTTCCTGTGGTGGAAGGCAGTAAAAAGTCTTTGGATGCAGCAGAAGCGTATAACCCAGACGGCCTTGCTCAGCGAGCAACTCGTGCACTAAAACAGGAATTTGGCGACGATATTAGCGTGATCACTGATGTTGCCTTAGACCCATTTACCGAACACGGGCAAGATGGCCTAATAGACGAACAAGGATACGTACTTAACGACGAAACAATCGAAGTATTGGTTAAACAAGCTTTATCACATGCACAAGCAGGCGCTGACATTGTTGCTCCCAGCGACATGATGGATGGCAGAATAGGGGCCATAAGAGATGCCCTTGAAGATGCGGCTTTCACCAATACTTGCATTATGGCTTATGCCGCCAAGTATGCCTCGAGCTACTACGGGCCATTTAGAGACGCAGTCGGCTCAGCGGGCAACATCAAAGGCGGTAATAAAAAAAGCTATCAAATGAACCCCGCCAACAGCGACGAAGCAATGACCGAAATCGCGCTAGACCTGCAAGAGGGTGCTGACATGGTCATGGTTAAACCGGGCATGCCTTATTTAGACATTGTACAGCGCTGTAAAAGCGAGTTTAAAGTGCCTACCTTTGCGTACCAAGTAAGCGGCGAGTATGCAATGCACCAAGCCGCGTTTGCGAATGGGTGGCTTAATAAGGACCAAGTTGTGCTCGAATCTTTGTTGGCATTTAAACGCGCGGGTGCAGATGGTATTTTGACCTATTTTGCGAAGTATGCAGCAAAAGCGATCAAAGGGTCAGAGTCTTTGAAATAGCCTAGCTCGTGACTAGTTTCTGTCTGAAAACCCTGGTCCATTAATCTACCGTTAAAAGCCTACCGATTATGCAGTTTTTACGTAATTTAAGACACCAAACTACCCTTAAGTTCTAGAAAGTGCAAATCAACGGGGTTTGCTGTTTGTAGTCAGCGCGTCAACATACTGCGCCAAATCTCGCCCCATCCAGGCTCTTTGCCAAAAAGAGTGATATTAGCTCTGAATATTCTAAAAGCGTACATGCGAACAACCAGAATACCGAGTGCTAAAGAGATTAAAGAGACAATCACTTGCCAAGTAGGAACGTCCATTGATGCCAATCGCATTGGCATAAAGCTTACCGATGTTAATGGAAACATCGACAAAATAGTGGCGACTTGCCCGTTTGGTTCACCTAGCACAAAAAACACTAAGATTACGGGTACCATCGGCAAAAACATTACGCCGGTTTTACCGCTATGGTTTATGTCGTCGATAGTGGCTGAAAAGCCCACAAAGACATAGTTCCACAATACAATGCCCAAAGTACAAAACAGCAGCACTTGAATAAGTAACATGGGCGTTATGCCTGCTAGCATATTTGCTTCTTGAGTAATTGCAGCGATAACCAAAAATATCACCAGTGAGAATAGCGCGGTCGTAAATACGCTTTTTAAGCTCGACAAACAAAGCCCTAAGGTTTTACCATCTACCCATTGTTGATGAGACAAACAAGTTAGTAATTGCTCGGTAACGCGCTGCTGTTTTTCTTGGGTGACTGAACTTAAACATAAACCGAAGCTCGTAAAGACTGCAATAGCACTGAGTATTGCGGCCATTAGTCCTAATATTTGCGTATCTGCGCCTGAGTCCGCTTTGGCTTTGCTGATAAAAGAGAAGTCGATAGGATTGAGTAGGGTATCAAGTTGAGACTGCGATAACGACAAGGAGTTGAGAAGCTCAAGCTGGTAAAAATCGCTTAAGTCTTGTTCTAGCTCATCGTGCCATTTACTTTGCTGCAATGCATACAAAGTGAAGGTGTTTTCTTCTTGTTTTAGAATAGCGTCTAGCTCGTTTTTATCTAAAATTTCAAAAAGCTGTGACTGGCTTAACTCGGCACTAATTTCACTTAGCGAAAATTTATCGCCCATGGGCGCACTCAATTCGCCGCCTACAATACCAATCTCAAAACGCGCTTGCTGACTCGTTTGATCCCAAACCTTTACGGCAAAAATTACAAGGTAGATGGCGAGCATAGCCGCGTAACCAATCAACTCCTGCTTCCATTTGAAGTTGCGCATAAATTCCCATTTTGCGACTAATACTGTTTTATTCATTATTGTGCTTCCTGCAGGCTGTTGAGGTAGATATCGTGTAGGGTTGCTTGAGAGGTTTGTAATGACGCAACTTTATGTTCTTTAAGTATTTTTTGAAGCACCTCAGGTAAAGATGCCGATAATTCGAGGTGCAATACAACGGTGCTTTCATTTTTTTGTTCTGTTGCCAAAACGCCGCTGTAGCCGGCAAAAACTTCTTGATTGTTTGGTGAGTCAAAACTCAAGGTAATACTGCTGCCAATGCCCGATTGTTTGCAAATATTCTGGATATCGCCATAGAGGGCGGCACTTCCTTTGTTCATTAATAAGAAGCGGTCGGCGAGCTTTTCGACTAGGGACATTTGATGAGCGCTTAAAATAATCGTTGTGCCTTGAGCTTTAAGTTCTGCTAAAAAGTCGATGACTTTTTCCTGGTTGATGGGATCAAGTCCTGAAAACGGCTCATCTAAAAACACAATACTCGGACTATGCAATATAGCCGAAATCAACTGTACTTTTTGTTGATTACCCTTCGATAAGGTTTTTAAGGGATCGTTTACGCGTTCAATTAAGTCGAAACGTTCAAGCCAATCTTTAGCTGCGCCAAGCGCTTTAGACTTGCTCATATCTTTGAGCTGGCCCATATAAACCAAGGTTTTTAAAATAGACGTTTCTTGAAACAAGCCTCGTTCTTCTGGCAAGTAGCCAAAATCACGGCTTTGAAGCTGCCCTGTGCTATTGCCTGCAGCATCAGTAAAACAAATTTCGCCTTCGTCAGCTTGGGTCAAACCAATTAACATACGAATAGTAGACGATTTGCCTGCACCGTTGGGCCCTAGCATGGCAAAGATTTCACCTTTATGCACATCAAAGGATAAGTCATTTACCGCAACAACCGTGCTGTATTTTTTCACAATATTCGAAACGCTTACCTGCATACGAAATATATTCCTTTTTGATATTTAAAGTCAGATGTTATCTATATACGGCTCATTTTTATCGAAGGGTCAGAGTCCTTGAAAGCTTAATTCAATTCTAAGGTACAGTTTTAATCAAAGGTTGATTTATTACACTTGAGCATTGAGCACTATTTAAAGGATTAGTTTTGGCGAGAAGACGACGTATTACGCTACCAAACGTACCGATGCATGTTATTCAGCGCGGCAATAATAAACAGGCGTGCTTTTTTCAAACAGCAGACTACGCCGTATATCTAAATAAACTTAAAGAGGCGGCTACTAAATACGAAGTAGAAGTACATTGTTTTGTTTTAATGACTAATCATGTCCATCTGTTATTAACAGCTAATTGCCATTCAGGTATAAGTCTACTTATGCAGAGTTTAGGTCGCTATTATGTGCGTTACGTTAACACAACATATGGCCGCACCGGAACATTATGGGAAGGCCGATATAAATCTAGCGTAGTAGACAGCGAAAACTACTTACTTAGCTTATATCAATATATCGAGTTAAACCCAGTGAGAGCAAGGATGGTGGCGCATCCAAGAGACTACGCTTGGAGCAGTTATCACATGAATGGTGGAAACAGACATATTGGCCTAGTATCACAGCACCCACTTTATCTGGCCTTGGGTGATAATGTAGAGTCAAGGCGATATTCTTATAACGCTTTGCTAAAACAAACTCTTTCAGATGAACAAGTTGCATGGATATCCTCGAGTACAAATAAGTCACGCATTTTGGGTAGTAAAAAGTTTTCGCAACAAATCTCCTCTCAATTAGAACATTATTCAGGATATTTGAAGCATGGAGGCGATAGACGTTCAAAGGATTACATGTCAACCGCAAACCTATCTTATGACGAGAGTTACAGCAAAGATAATTAAAAGAGAAATTAGTTTTGGTTCAAAGACTCTGACCCTTTGATAAAGACTCTGACCCTTTGATACTGAGCCGCTTTAAACGGTCAGCTATATATCAATCTATCGAAGTTCAAAATAGTAAACATCACTCGAGATCTGTGTAAAGGTGTCGTAGTTTACGAGGTATTGATTAATTAGCTCAGTACTTGTATTTGTAACTAATACTCCCTCAAAGCCATGCATTACACTACTCCCCGTCTGAAACCAGTGTGCGCTTTTATCAGCATCGTAATAATATTGCTTAAAGCCGTATGAGTTTAAACTGTTTAAATATCGGCTAAGGGTTTCAAATGAAATATTTACTTGCTCAGGATATTTGTTGGCTAATTCATCCCAACTTGAAAACTCAATGCTTGACGCGCTTTCGAGGTATTGTTGCACGAAGCCACCTTGTGGAGCGCTTCCATATGTCATGTTTTTAAAATCGATAATTATGCTATTTAAGATGATGACGTCATTTTTCATATCGTCAATTTGCACAATAGAATGGGATTGAAGCTCTTTGGAAAGCTGACGAATGTTATCTAATACTTCGTTTTGCCTATAGTAGGCTTCGTCAAATTTTGGCGCACACGCAGTAATAAAAAGTATAGTAAATACAATGGATAAGAGCTTACCTAGCAGCCTTTTTTCGAGCATTGTTTTACAGTTCCTTTTGTTAAGCTCTTTGATTGTTTCAAAGACTCTGACCCTTTGATCGTTTCAAAGACTCTAAAGACTCTGACCCTTTGATCGCTCTTTTCTTAAATATTCACCTGAATATTATCAATCAACCTAGTTTTACCCAAAAATGCTGCTGCTAAAATCACCAAATGCTTATCTTCGTGACCAACTTGTAGCAACGTATCAGCGCTACGTAATTCAAGATAGTCAGGTTTGAAGCCTTTCGCGGCGAGGGCACTTTTGGCATCGCCTATCAACAAGCTAAAGTCACGTCGCCCGTCTACGATGGCTTGCGCGAGTGCGCTAATTTCTTGATACAAAGCCGGTGCGAGTGTGCGCTGTTCTGGAGTCAAATAGCCGTTGCGAGAACTCATTGCTAGGCCGTCTTCGTGGCGTTCGGTGGGTACGCCGTGGATGCTTAGGTTCATCGACAAGTCGGTAACCATAGCTTTGATAACTTGTAATTGCTGAAAATCTTTTTCACCAAAAAAGGCGTGGTTTGGCTGTACCATGTTGAAGAGTTTACATACGATTGTGGCGACGCCTCTAAAATGGCCAGGCCGGCTGGCGCCGCAAATCATATACGACAAACCAGGAACTTCTACAAAGGTTTGTTGTTCTAGACCGCGGCTGTATATATCCTCGCTCTTTGGCATAAACAGAACATCTACGCCTAAGGCTCGTAGTGAATCTTGGTCGTTTTGTAGTGTACGCGGGTATGCATCTAAGTCTTCGTCGGGGCCAAATTGTAAGGGGTTAACAAATATTGATACAACCACTTTAGTTGCGTGCTTTTTGGCTTCTTTTACTAGCTTTAAATGGCCATTGTGCAAGTTACCCATGGTAGGTACAAAAGCGATGACTTCTTTACTGGACTGCCACGTACGGCGAATTTGTCTAAGGGCTAATATTTCGTCAACAATCTGCATACTAATTTCTTATTATTTGTTTAATCTAAGCTATTTGTAAGTTATCACTCAAAGGTGTGCTCTGGCCCTGGGAAGCCTTTACTTCTTACTTCATCAATATAAGCAGTAACGCTTTTACGAATATCACCATGTTGCTCTAAATAGTTTTTTGAAAATTTAGGCATGTAGTTAGCACTAATGCCAAGCATGTCATGCATCACTAATATTTGGCCGTCGGTGTTAACACCTGCACCAATGCCAATGACAGGTATAGCAAGCGCTTCGCTCACTTCTTGGGCCAAGTCTTTTGGCACGCATTCTAACACAAGTAGCTGAATGCCGGCTTTTTCAAGCGCAATCGCCGAATCTAACAAGCGCTGGGCTTGCTCGTCACTGCGCCCTTGTACTTTAAAACCGCCTAAAACATGCACAGACTGGGGTGTAAGGCCTAAATGACCGCATACCGGTACACTGCGCTCTACTAAACCGCTTATTGTCTCTAAAAGCCATTCACCGCCTTCTAACTTAACCATGCTAGCGCCAGCTCGCATCAAATTGGCGGCATTTTTGTAGGTAGATTCGGGCGTGGCGTAGCTCATAAAGGGCATATCAGCTACTACAAATGCTCGCTCGGCACCTGCACGCACAGACTTGGTGTGATACATAATTTCTTGTGTGGTCACCGAGAGTGTGTCGTCACTTCCTTGCAGTACCATGCCTAACGAGTCGCCAATCAGGATGACATCTATGCCTTGTTCATCAAACAACTTAGCAAAGCTAGCGTCATAAGCGGTAAGCGCCGCTATTTTGGTTTGCTCTTGTTTCATTTTTTGTAGAGCTGAAATTGTGAGTTTTTTCATTTCAATTCCTTTGCTTTATGCCGCAATCGAGGAGTAATCAACTAAGGTTGGCAAGCGTCGTAGGCCATTAATAGGGCGTTTTGCTACCCATGTAGCCAAACTCTTTCCGTCGAGCATAATCATATCAGGGGCGATTTCGAATAATGGAACAAGCACAAACTCGCGTTGTGCCATGCCATAGTGGGGTAATGTTAAGCGATCGTTGCTCATTGTGACATTGTTAAATAGCAGTATATCGAGGTCGAGAGTGCGCGGGCCCCATTTATCACCTTTACGCTCGCGACCATGCCGTTTTTCTATTTCTTGAAGGCAATCAAGCAGTTCAATGGGCGACAAGGAAGTCGTTATCCGGCAAACAGCATTGACAAAATCTGGCTGGTTTTGCGGACCCATAGGGTTGCTGGTATACAGATGCGAACACTGCTGAATGCTTATATTCTCGCTAGTATGAATGTCTGATAAAGCAGTTGCCAAAATAGCCTGAGAATCACCAATGTTGCTACCTAAGCCGATGTATGCGGTATCTGTCATCATGCTTTAGGTTTCCTTTTACGCCTGCGCCGAGGGGCGCTATTCGGAAGTTGGTTAATCATTTTGTTGCGCTCGTTGGTACCGACTTCCTGAAACATCGTCCACCACTGGGCCACTTCAAGCAGTTTGCCGCCCTCTACTTGCCCACGTAATAATAAAAAGTCGTAAGCAGCTCTAAATTTAGGATGCGTTAACAGCTGCAAGCAGCGTTTGCCTTGACGCTTGAATAGACGCGATTGTAAACCCCATATTTCGCGCACCGGAATGCTAAAACGTTTGGGGATCATGATACGCTTGCTTTGCTGGAATAAAACCTCTGCACTGGCTAAATTAATAGCGTCGTGCATTTGCATACTTGACTCAAACGTTAGCTCTTGAGCGCGTTCTTCCATTGGATACCACAAAAAGGTCGCATACAAAAAAGCGGGCGTAATACGCTGGTCATTATGAATACGGTTATCGGTGTTTTTGAGCATTTTACACACCAATTCATACTCTTTACTTGCGGTATCTTTAAGTAAAGGTGCAAGTAAAGGAAAAAGCTGCCCGAGGAGCTTATGCTTGAGCAGGCTTTCGAATGTGACGAGGCCGTAGCCGCTTAACAAAAGTTTATTGGCTTCTTCAAACATGCGTGCAGCGGGAATATTTGCCATAAGGTGTGCATGCTGCACAATACTTTTGCTCAAAGCTTCAGGTAATTGCATGTTTAATTTACAGGCAAAACGCACAGCACGTATCATGCGCACAGGGTCTTCTCTAAAACGCACCTCGCTGTCGCCAATCATCTCTATGGCGCGGTTTTCAATTGAGTGCATGCCATCGGCAAAGTCTAAGATACTCTCGTCGGTAACGTCAAAGTACATGGCGTTAAACGAAAAATCTCTGCGTGCGGCGTCTTCTTCAATGCTGCCAAAAATATTGTCTCTTATAAGCTGACCGCTTTCACTTTGCTTCGACAAATCTTCTTTTTCGTCAAATCGACGTGAACGTCGCAACTTTTTACCCCGAGGGCCTTCCAAATTAGCTTGCTCAGTTGCTTGCTTGTTATTTACATGCTCTGGCGCTGTGCTAGCCCCTTTCATTTGAGTAGGCGTATTGTCGGCTTCTTTTGTGCTTGAACCCTCATTGCCCTCGCTAGCGTGATGACCTCTAAAGGTAGCCACTTCGATAATTTCGCGACCAAAGGTAATATGTGCCAAGCGAAAACGCCTGCCAATTAGGCGACAGTTACGAAAGCAGGCTTTTATTTGGTCTGGGGTTGCGTTTGTGACAACGTCAAAGTCTTTTGGCGTTTGCCCCATGAGCTTGTCGCGCACACAGCCGCCAACAGCGTAGGCTTTGTAATTATGCTGTATTAAGGTTTGTAAGACTTTTAAGGTATTGGGCGTTAAATCGCTTTTACGCATAACATGAGCGTTGCGAGGTATTACTTTGGCAAACAGTTTTTGCGGCGCTGTTTCCTGGTTTGTTATTTCGCTCATACTTTTTTGCTCATACTGCTTAATTGGCTCATCCGTTGTGATTAATAAGGTGCAGAGTATACGCCATTTTTGATAGAAACTAGCACTTCTGTTTGTTTTGGTAACATGTTGCTCGACCAATGCTCAAGCGCCCATGCTAAGCATTGGTGTACTGTACTAAATTTTGGCACTTGCTGATAGTCAAAACCGAGGCAATACAAAGCAATACGCATATTAGCTATGGCTTGTTGCTTTTTTACCGCTGGGGCGAGGTTTTGTTTGGATAATTTTTGCCTTTCAAACTTGCCGTTGTTGGCAACTGCTATTGGAATATGCAAATAATTGGGTGGTTCATGATTAAACGCTTTATATAAAGCAAGGTGAATTGGTGTGGTGTTTATTAGATCATAGCCCCTCACAATATTGCTGACGCCTTGCTCAATGTCATCGCTCACTACGGCTAAGTGATAAGCATAAATACCATCTTTTCGCTGCAAAACCGGGTCTTCTGCTGCCATTGGGTCAAGTATATTTTGTTGTCCTAAATGCTCATCCACAAAAGATAGCGGCAGGTGAGTTTGTAAAAAACGTATCGCTAGGCGTGGCGAACTATTGAGGGCAAGCGGCAAACTAAGGTCACGGCAATGTCCGTCGTAATAAGTGTGTCGTGATTTAATCTGTTGGCGAGTGCAGGCGCAGGCGTACAACCTTTTAAGTTTGTCTAACTGGCTTAAATACTGTCGGTAAATTGCGTGGCGTTTACTTTGAAATACTACCTTTGCGTCCCATTCTAAGCCATGGTCAACAAGTGATTCGAGTATACCGGGTACGAGGTTTTGTTGTGCGCGAGGCTCGTCGATGTCTTCGATTCTGACTAACCAAGTGCCATTGTGTTGCTTGGCATGTAAGTAACTGGCAAGTGCACACACCAAAGAGCCAAGATGCAAAGGGCCGGTAGGAGAAGGTGCAAATCTTCCCACGTACCCTTTAGACGTTTTGTTGCTTTGCTCTGCCAAGCGGATAAGCCTCTAGGCCTAATTGCCTCAGGCAACTTAGCCTTGCAGTTGTTTTTCTTTAATCTCTGCCATCGTTTTGCAGTCGATGCATAAATCAGCGGTAGGGCGTGCTTCTAAACGCTTGATACCAATTTCGATACCACATGAATCACAAAAACCAAAATCGTCTTCTTCAATACGTTTAAGGGTCTTTTCGATTTTCTTGATAAGCTTACGCTCACGGTCACGAGTACGAAGCTCAAGAGAAAACTCTTCTTCTTGAGCTGCGCGGTCGACCGGGTCGGGAAAGTTAGCGGCTTCGTCTTGCATGTGATGCACGGTACGGTCGACTTCAACCCTTAATTGATTGCGCCAAGCGCCCAAAATTTTCTTAAAATGCTCAAGTTGAGCATCGTTCATGTACTCTTCGCCTGGCTTTTCTTGATAAGGTGCCAGTTCTGCTAGCGCGAGTAATCCAATTGATTTAGTACTTTCTGTTGGCATCTGCCATTCTCCTAGCGTCTAACGTTTAGGCTCGCGGAACACTTAATACTCCTTGAGTGTTGCCACATTACATTTTCATCCGCTATGTATACTACTTAAACCCAAACGAGATAAGTGTTCTTAAGATACTGATTAGCAATATCTTTATAAAAGGTATCGAATGTGCTGTTACCACGCTCACCTAGTTTGTTAATTATTCAACTTAAGTCGAAAGCGTTTGGTCTGCGTTTTTCAGTACCAGAAAAATTCAAGGACGGTAATATGGTGATTTTTTAGAAAAATGCAATCTTTTTTTTAAAAATCTATCGAAATAGGGTGCGTTAGCTTTATACCGTCTAAGTCCAAGTCGCAAGCATAACAAAGCACCTCAACCCCATGCGACTGCGCAAAATCAATCGCACTAGCATAGTCTGGATCAATGCTTTGGGCAATCTTAAATTGGTCAATGGCTTCGCGCATCACACAAAACAACAGCGCTGCCCTTAACCCTTGTTGTGCAATTTCTGCTAGTTCGTAGCAGTGTTTTTGCCCGCGTTTGGTCACAGTATCGGGAAACATTGCAGTTTTTCCTTGGGCCAAAGTCGCAGACTTAACTTCTACATAACAGTCGGACATGCCGTCTTCTTGTAGCAAAAAGTCGATGCGACTGTTATTAAATTTTTGCTCTGGCAATATATGCGAGTATTGTGACAGCTCGCTTATGTGATGTTGCGATAAGGCTTCTTTTACTACTTTGTTCGCATTATTTGTATTAATACAAATTTTATTGCCTTTGATGTCGGTCGCATATTCCCATGTATATTGATATTTGCGCTTGGGGTTAGCCGATTTGCTCAAATATACAATCGAGCCAGTGTCGTCGCATCCTGTCATTGCGCCCGTGTTAGGACAGTGCACTGTGATGACCTCGCCGCCAGATAATTGCACATCGGCTAAAAAGCGTTTGTATCTTTTTATAAGCTTTGCCTGAGTTAAGGCTGAAGAAAAGGCATACATTTGTTATTCTCTTGATAAATTCTTTGTCCATTGTGGAGCATTCATGTCATTTTTTGTAGTTGAACTTAGCCAAAGCGCAGCAAAAGCGCCTTATTTACCCAGTTCTTTGGTTTCATATAAAGAAAATGCAGCCAGTATTCATTTGCAATCGTCTAAAAACACAACACGCGACTTACAAAAAGCGACGCGTAAAATAGCGGCTTTGGGAGTCGTAGATATTGAGTTTGCAGGCGTTTGGACGCTTGAGCAGCAGGTCAGTTTTGTACAAAGCTTTTGTAATGCTGATTTTTCGGGTTCATTTAAATGGGCAACAGACAATGCCGATGATGTAGCAATGCTCGAAAACTACTTACTCGCGCTCTTAAAAACTCGCCAACTAGTTAACGCAACGCCTGAAGATATGAGCCCAGAAGCACTAGCGGATGCTGCGCAAAACTGGTTAAGCCAAATAGCGAAGGAACATGCCAAAGTTGATCTAAAGGCGAAACGCTGGACTGGGGAAGAATTAAAACAAGCAGGTTGGATGGGAATATACGAAGTCGGCAGAGGTAGCGAAAGGCCACCGGTGTTGCTAGAGCTCGACTTTAATCCTACGGGTAAGAGTGATGAAGTGGTTAGTACAGCCTTTGTGGGCAAAGGCATCACTTTCGATAGCGGGGGCTACAGTATTAAGAGCAGCGAAGGCATGCTCGACATGAAGTGCGATATGGGCGGAGCAGCTACACTCACAGGTGCATTAGGTTTAGCCATTATGCATGGCCTGAAAAAACGCGTGAAACTCTATCTATGCTGTGCCGAAAACCTTATTAGCGGTCATGCTTATAAGCTAGGTGATGTGATTCACTATAAAAACGGGACGACTGTCGAAATTGTGAATACCGATGCTGAAGGGCGTTTAGTATTAGCCGACGGCTTAATGGCGGCTTCTGAAAGCGGCGCACAGTTAATTATCGACGCAGCTACCTTAACAGGCGCAGCAGTTGCGGCACTCGGGCGTGAATATAACGCAGTGTTTAGTATGCATGATGATGCTAGTGAACAGTTTATGAAACTGTCGGCATCGCTTAATGAACCGCATTGGCGCCTACCTTTGGCGCAGTGGCATCAAGATCAGTGCCCGTCACCCTTTGCAGATACAGCAAATAGTCGTCCTCAAAAAGGCGGTGGTGCAGGTGGCGCGTCAAATGCGGCCGGTTTTTTAGCACGCTTTGTTGATTATGAAAATAGTCAGTGGATACATCTTGATTTAGCAGCCGCTTACAGCAGAAACGCGACTGATTTAATGCCCGCAGGTGGCACAGGGATAGGCATAAGAACCTTGGCTAAAACCTTAACTAGCTAACTAAAATACTGGTCAAACTTAGCTTTGCAATCATTTATTATTTGACTGGACGCTTAGATGCCACCTAAGCGTTCGGCTAATTCTTTATACTTGGTTACGTCTTGGTCATCAAACATTGGCTCATCTGCAGCGTTTTTTTCTTTCGCTACTAAAAGATGTTCACGTTCTAAACGAGCCACTCTGGCTTCTTGAACGCCTAAAAACTCGGCAACTTGCGTTAAAGTCATTAATGCCATTGTGTTCTCCTGATATGAAAAGTTTTGTGTCGATGTAGAATATAACGACAGTAGATTAAAAATGTTTAGGTAAATGTGGTAATAACAGCAACAAAGTACTGATTTACTGTATTTTTATGCTATTGGCCTCACCAGCAGCACATCAAAGCAAAAACAGGAACAATAAATGACTGAAATTCTAGCCGCCGCCACCATGCTTTTTCTCATCATGGACCCTTTAGGCAATTTGCCTATCTATATGTCGGTGCTTAAATCTATCGAACCAAGGCGTAAACGCTTAGTTATTCTTAGAGAGCTTTGCATCGCTTTAGTCATCTTGTTTATCTTTTTGTTTAGTGGGCAAGCTCTGCTCGATTTTTTGCAGGTTAAGCAAGAAACTGTGAGTTTGGCAGGCGGCATTATTCTGTTTTTGATTGCAATAAAAATGATATTTCCAAAACCTGGTGGGGTGATGAACTTGCCTGAAGGTGAAGAGCCGCTCATTGTGCCTCTTGCTGTGCCAATGATAGCAGGCCCCTCAACAATGGCTGCGCTTATTCTATTGGCCAATCAAGAGCCCAATAAAATGCTAGATTGGAGCATTGCACTGCTTATTGCGTGGGGGCTTAGCGCTCTTATATTGTTGATGTCGGGTACTTTCCATCGATTGCTAAAAGACAAGGGCCTGCGGGCAATAGAGCGCTTAATGGGCATGATTTTGGTAATGATTGCGATACAGATGTTGTTAAACGGCATAACCGCTTACATAGACCACCTTATGCTGACATCGTAAAGTTTTTGCTGTCATCTATACTAGTGTGCGCTTACGAGCGCTGGTATTTCTGACGTCATCAGGTATTATCGCCGCATAAACAAAACCAAAGCTTAACAAGCCAAACCTCCTCGGTTTTATCAGCGAAGGCGATTAAATTCGAGTATCAAGGGATTTCCCAATGCAATTGCGAGAAAATAAATTAACCACCTTTGCCCAAGTTAGAGAGCTTCCCTCGCCAAAGAATGTGCTTTTTGCTTGTGCGTTGATGCAGCGCATGTTGCCTAACTATCAGTTATTCAGCCAAACCAGTGGTTTTGGCGACAGTCATCTTGCGCAGTCGTGCTTAAATTTGGTCTGGGAATGGTGCATGTCGCCACAAAGTAAGTTTAATGCCCAGGTGCAACTAGAAAAGTTAGAAGAGATTATTCCCGAGGTCAGTGACTTCGATACTTTTGGTGTGTATCCGGCACTGGATTACTGCATGGCCTTAAGTTCTGTTTTACAAGGTTTTAGTCAAGAGCATGAGCATGCTGCGGTAACGGTCGCTAAGCTAAGTCAGGGCTCGGTAGAAACTTACCTTTTGTTTAAGCATGAGCTGTTTGAGCATGAGTCGGCTTCAGGCGAACAAGAGATGCAAGCGCAAGCCATTAAAACGCATCCATTGATGGAGTTTGAAGTAGCGACGCAATTGAGCCTGCTAGAGTTTTGCAAAAGTAATAAAGTCACAAAAGACTTGGTTAAATCATTGCGAGCCGATTTGATGGCCGAAAACATGAGCAACTTAGGAATTGAGCTTAGTCCTGAGGGTTAAATTCGTATAAAAAGGCGAGTGCTTGGCTCGTCTTTATCTGTTTGAGTAATTGAAATGCTTGCGGTATTTCGCACTTGTCGTCGTGTCCTAATTCTAAGTAAATTTTCGCTTGAGGGGCAAGCAAGTTCTCATTAATGAGTTTATCTATACTCGCTTGCACCATATTTTTACCAAAAGGTGGGTCGATAAAAACCATCGACAAGCGCTTAGTAAATTCTTTCAAGTCAGCTTCTAAAGCGCCCTTGTTAAGTACCAAAGCTTGTTCATCCTCTCGAAGCGTCTTAAGATTATCGCTTATTTGTTGACTTACCTTCGCATCTTGTTCAATAAAAATACAGTAGCAAGCGCCTCTTGATAAAGCTTCTATACCCAAACCTCCGCTACCTGCGTACATATCTAAGCAAATGGCTTGGGGTGTGTCGTGCATTAACCAGTTAAATAGGGTTTCTTTAACGCGGTCGCCTGTTGGTCGCAATCCTTCATGCACCAGCACTGGCAGGCGCCTACCGCGATGCTTACCGGCAATAATGCGCACCAAGCCTCGGCTAGTGGGGGCTTTGCCGCGCCTATTATCGTTAGGTCTTGCGCCTTTTGGAAGACGCTTGTTACTTTTTGTTCGATTTGGGATTGGCGGCATAGGGCGACACGGTGCTATAATTTGCAGATTGTACGATTATCATATCAAGAATTTACAGGCGAAGCGTAGACAAAGATGTCAAAATTATTTAGTTGGTTTAAAAAAGACTCTCCTTCCACAAGTGATCAAAAAGAACAAACGCAAGATGAAACCCTTCAAAAAGAAGGTGAGTTAGCAAATGAACCTATTGAGCAAAACAATGACTCAGATGAAGCCATCCAGTTACAAGCGTCAGCAACAGAAACCGCAAGTGATGATGTGCTTAACGGCACTCAAGACAAAGAAGTTATTGAGCTTGAAATTGAAAAAACCGAAGCAGAAATAGAAGGCGCAGAGAATACTCAAGACAACTCAACAGAGCAAAGCGAAACGGCTGTTGTGCTTAAAAATGAGACTAGTGCCCAAGCCAATAAACCGAGTTTGTTTGCCCGCTTAAAGTCGAGCCTGGCACGCACAAAAGCTAATATCGGCAGTGGTTTTAGCAGCTTTTTACTCGGCAAAAGCATTGATGATGAACTATATGAAGAGCTCGAAACCCAGCTCTTATTAGCCGATGTTGGTATGACAACCACCAACAAAATAATTGATGAACTGACCCAAAACGCAAAAAGCTCTCAATTAAAAGATGGCGAGGCCCTGTCTAAAATACTGCAGGATCAAATGCAGACAATATTGGATAAAGTGAATCAACCATTAGACTTTGACTTGGCCAAAGACGAACAAGGCAACAAGCAGCCTTTTGTTATCCTTATGGTAGGTGTTAACGGTGTGGGTAAAACCACGACTATTGGTAAATTGGCTAAGCAATTTCAAGCCGACGGCAAGCGAGTAATGCTGGCAGCCGGCGACACTTTCAGAGCAGCTGCTGTTGAGCAGTTGCAAGTGTGGGGTGAGCGAAATGACATACCCGTGGTCGCGCAGCACACAGGCGCCGACAGCGCGTCAGTAATTTTTGATGCGATTGCTTCTGCGCAAGCTAAAAATGCAGACGTGTTAATAGCAGACACCGCAGGCAGGCTACAAAACAAAGACAACCTAATTGAAGAGCTTAAAAAAGTGGTCCGCGTGATGAAAAAGCTCATCCCTAACGCACCTCACGAAATCATGCTAACCTTAGACGCAAGTACAGGGCAAAACGCTGTGAGCCAAACGCGTATCTTTAACAAGGCGGTGGGCATCACGGGTATTAATTTGACCAAGCTTGATGGCAGCGCTAAAGGCGGTGTTATTTTTGCCTTAGCCGACGAGTTTGCAATACCGGTTCGTTACATTGGTATTGGTGAGGGCATAGATGACCTGCGCGAATTTGAGTCTAAAGCCTTTGTAGATGCCCTGTTTGCTGATTAACCTTTTTAGGTAACAAGACAAAACAATAAAAAATGATCAAATTTGAAGAAGTAAGTAAAACATACCGCGGCGGCCAGCAAGCCCTGAGTAAAGTCGATTTTCATGTAGAACAGGGTGAAATGGCTTTTTTAACAGGGCACTCGGGCGCTGGAAAAAGTACCTTACTGAAGTTAATCAGTTTGATGGAGAGGCCCACAGTAGGCAGAGTCTTGATTAACGGACATGATCTCGGCCAAATAAAGCGCAAGCAAATAGCCTACATCCGCCGTGATATAGGCATGATTTTTCAAAGCCATCAGCTGCTTATGGATAAATCAGTATTCGATAATGTGTCTTTGCCTTTAATTATTGAAGGCCACACCCGCAAAACGATAAAAAAGAGAGTGGAAGCTGCGCTTGAAATGGTTGGCCTGCGCGATAAAGTCAACAACTTGCCCATTACTTTGTCAGGTGGTGAACAGCAACGTGTGGGTATTGCAAGAGCGGTGGTAAATCGCCCTCCCTTGTTACTTGCTGACGAACCTACCGGCAACCTTGATCCTAAGTTGTCGATGGAAATTATTCGCTTGTTTGAGGATTTTAACAGTGCTGGTGTGTCGGTATTTATTGCCACTCACGACCTTGGCCTTATAGCGCGCATGAAGTACCGTACACTGACCTTAAAAGACGGACGCATGATTACCGATGGTTTGTCGCAAAACGACCAAGGTGAATGGACATGAGTATACTGTTTAAAGGACGACAGCAGGGTGCGAGTTCGCATAAAGTGAGCCTACTACAGCGCTTTATTATGTTTTTTGCAGACCACCTTCGTCAATGCGTTAATAGCTTGGGCAATCTTTATAGGACACCGTTTGCATCTCTTATGACAATAGGCGTTTTGGGTTTTAGTATCACTTTGCCTAGTACGCTTTATATTATGGTTGAAAATACCGAACAGGTCACGGAAGAATGGCAACAAGCGTCTGAAATTTCACTATTTTTGCGGACAAACGTGAACGAGACGCAAGCTCAGCAATTGGTTGCGAGATTGTCGACTTGGGATGAAATTAGTCAAGTTAAGTATGTCTCGGCAGACGAGGGGTTACAAGAGTTTCAGCGTTTATCAGGCTTAGGTGAAGCCTTACAGTATTTGGATGAAAACCCGGTGCCTGCAACCGTATTAGTGGTGCCTAATTCAAAGCATGCGACACCTACCGCAGCGGGAATATTACTTGATAAACTCATTAAAGAACGTGAAGTAGATATTGGTAAGTTAGATATTGAATGGTTAGAACGTTTGTATGGCTTGCTCGCCATTGCAAAAGAGCTGGTTTATTTGCTGGCTATATTGCTATTTTTTGCGGTGGTTTTAATTATTGGCAACACGATTCGTTTAAATATTCTGAATCAACGCGATGAGATTTTAGTCATGAAACTCGTTGGTGCAACCGATGCATTTATCCAGCGCCCATTTTTATACACGGGTTTTTGGTATGGCCTATTAGGCGGCATTATGGCGTGGTTAACCGTGTCGGCAATTTTATTGTGGATTGGTTGGAGTCTCGAGAGCTTTATGCAGCAATACAGCATTCAACTTGATATTACCGGTATGAATATCAATGCTTTGGGTGTGATGTTATTGGTTTCAATAATGCTAGGCTTGATGGGCTCATTTTTGTCAGTGCAAAAACACGTGAATGAGATTGAACCCGAATAAAACGCTTTCTCGCCATACTAAATAACGCTACGCTTTTGCAACCGGATACATCGTCGAGACAGCTGTTGTCATGTCGTATTGCCATCGTATAGCTTGCTTGTGCTTTTCAAACAAAATATCGGTGCTTAATTCAATTTCTCTGCTATTTTGCAGCAATCCATGCCAATTACCGGCTTCAATGGCAACGGCGCTCGATAATATAGACCAGTATTCACCTTCTTTTCTGATAAGCGCATCCTCTATCTTTTCCTCAAGCTCTAGCTTGTGTAATAGGTCAGTTATGGGCTTTTCTAGGATGATATCGATTAATGAAAACAAACCGACTAAGAAGGCAGACATAGCATCGGCTTGATCAGCAATTTCAGCGTCGACTATTTCACAGAATTTGGCTCTTGAGAGTGACAAGTTTAGCAATTCATTAGGTTGCTCTGAGTTTAAGCCCGCCAGAGAAATGATGGCGACAAAGCGTCGTATCATCAACTCGCCCAAATAGTTTAGAGCATGACTAATAGAAGTTATTTTAAATGACTTATTGACCAAGGGGTTGTTAATAAACTTCATTAACAAAAAAGACAAAGTTGGGTCTTTTTCAAATACACCTTGTAATAGCTTTTTATTCAGCTCGGGCTTGGCTATTTCAGATAATAGCTGCATGTATGCGAGCTTTGAGGCGGGCACAGTTTTCTTATTGCTTTCTTTTTTCTCTAAAAAGAAAAAGCCCTGCACATAATCGATACCATGTATTTTGCATTGTTCAAACTGGAAATTAGTGTGGACTTGTGTGGCTATTATTTTAATATTTTTGGTGGCGATAGACTGTTTTAGCTGCGCCACTTGGTCTTTGGTGGTGTTAAGCAGCTCTAACTTCACATAGTCAACGAGGGCGAAAAACTCAGGCCACTCTAGCTGGTGTACATGTCCTACTAGTTTAAACCCCTTGCTTTTAAGCGTTTTAATTTGAGTAATAAGTTCGCTTTCGGGCCTGATTTGTAGCTCAGAGAGTTCGACGATAACGTCTTGTGGGCTAAACCATTCTCCAAAATCAAACACAGAATCACTGTGAATATTCACAATCGTCATATTTTGCTGTAGCAAGTCGTCAAGGCTCAAACCGTGGTCGGGTTCACCATTAAGCTGAAGCTCATTGATATCCACAGGAAATAGTCCCGCGCGCGAGTCGCGATATAAAAACTGATAGGCGAAAAGCTTTTTATCAATGCTGAATACGGGCTCGCGGGCAAAAATACGATTCATGAGTTTACTCGTGGTTTAGTGTGGCTTAAATTATTAATAGTCATTCATTTTCAATATTGATGCTACTCAGTAAAATACGCTTATTCAAAAGGGCTTATTCATTCGTGCTTATGTAAATGTTGCTTTCATACCATCTGCCCAGGCTACTGATTTGTAGTACATCGAAAATAGCTCGGGTTGCTCAATGCTGTTCTCATTGGCTAGTTTATCGATGGTTTCCCAGTCAGCGCGCTCAAAAGCGATGCAAAGTTGGTGTTGTTGTGCAAATAAACCCTTTGTGTTTTGTTGACACAACACTGCTTTAATCTCTTCAGAGAAGGGCAGGCTCTTCATGATTTCGGGCATAGGTTTATCGAGTAGTGCATCTATTAATGAAAACAAGCCCAGTAAAAAACCATGGGGCGGATCTTCTTTTTGTTTCATGGCAATGCCTAGCAGTTTACAAAAGTGCGCTCTTGCTAGGCTCGTTAAAATCAAGTCTAAGGGCTTGTTACCTTTTAGATTGGCAATGGCAAGTAAGGCAATAAATTTCTTTAGCTCAACTTGCCCTAAGTATTTTAGTGCATGAGCCAAGGTATCTATTTTTTGGCGTTTGTTGAATAACGGGTTATTAATGAATCGCATTAATTTAAACGATAAACCAACGTCTTTTTCAAACACCGTGTTGACCTTTTTGAGATCAAACTCTTTTGATACGCTAATGCCGACTAATTCCACGATTGAGCTTACTGATACTTCTATATTTTTATGTTTGACCATCTCAGGCCTTGATAAAAAGTAACCTTGAAAATAATGGAAACCCATTTCTTTGAGATCTTCATATTCTTCAATGGTTTCGACTTTTTCGGCGATAAGTGTTTTACCCTGTTTCTTAAATTCGAATATGCGCTTCATTATAGCGGGGTTGTTCTTATCAATCGCATCAACTTCTAGCTTGATATAGCTCACTAAAGGCATTAAGACTTCCCAATGCGGCGCAAAATCGTAGTCATCTAGCGCAATTTTATAGCCCAAATTAGTGATGTGTTCGCAAGCAGCAATGAGTTCAGGGTTTACTTCAACGGTTTCGACAATTTCTATAACGACATTAAGCGGATCGAGAGTTGAAGGAAATCGATATAATAAGGTGTCTTGATGAAAATTGATGAATGCGGGCTTATTCATCGTGATGTTTTCAACACCAATCGATAAATGGCTGCCGGCTAGCATTGAGCTGGTGGCTTCGTCGGGAGAAATGTCGGGAAAACAATTTTGCACGCCATCACGAAACAGTAATTCGTATGCGAAAACGCGTTTTTTGGTATCGTAAATGGCTTGCCTAGCTACGTATGCAAACATTGGTATCCTTATTTAATAAAGCATTACTTGAGCTGTTGCTCAAGCTGGAAAAACTCATTTGTAGACTTTTTTTGCCCATCAATCGTCTTGTGTACGCAAGAAGTCAAAATACTCTGTCCGAGGACCCTAAATGATTAAATTCTGATTATCAGATACTTATCGGTAAAAACATGAAAAAGTTTATGTTTGATAGCGTTTAATACTTGAATTATTTTGCTTAGGCCTTATATTTCATGCATTAGTTTATTTTAAAATTAATGCGAATTGAAACACGGCTATATGCCTTCACCAAAAAACTGAAATTTTTCTAGTGAACGCAAGGTCTTATTTAGTGTCTATGTAGTATAAACAATAAATAGGTGTAGCAAGATTACACAGTGGCTAGCAAGTAAAACTAAAAAATTATGAGTGTTAGCCGACTAAACCAAATAGCAATTAAATGTGTAATTTATTTTCATCGCATAGTTTAAAGAGGTAAGAATGAAAAAAGATATTCCATCTTTGGCATTAGCTGTCTCATCACACAATGGTAGCATCGAAAGCTATGTCCAAGCTGTGTCGGGCATCGACATGCTTTCTGCAGAAGAAGAGAAAAGCTTAGCGACTCGTTTATTTGAAAATGAAGATCTCGAGGCCGCACGCGCATTAGTTATGTCTCATCTTCGCTTTGTTGTGCACATTGCTAAGTCATATTCTGGTTATGGCTTACCCCAAGCCGATTTGATTCAGGAAGGGAATATTGGCTTGATGAAAGCGGTTAAGCGCTTTGATCCTAACGTAGGCGTTAGATTAGTGTCGTTCGCTGTGCATTGGATAAAAGCTGAAATTCATGAGTTTGTACTTAAAAACTGGCGCATAGTAAAAGTAGCCACGACCAAAGCGCAACGTAAGTTATTCTTTAACCTACGTAAAGCTAAGAAGCGCTTGGGTTGGTTTACTCACGAAGAAGTGCAAAAAGTGGCTGAAGACTTAGGTGTAAGCACAAAAGAAGTCTTGCAAATGGAGTCTCGCATGGCAAGCCACGATACTGCTTTTGATCTGGGTAATGATGACGACGAGTCAGCTACTTTTAGTCCAGCGCAATACTTAGAAGACAAAACGACAGACGTTGAAATGTCTGTGATTAATTCAGATATGGACGCGAGCGCCGCTAAGCGTCTATATTCTGCGATTAAAACGCTAGACGATCGTAGCCAGCATATTATCGAAACACGCTGGTTAGCCGACGACAAGCTGACGCTTCAAGACTTAGCGAATGAGTATGACGTATCTGCTGAGCGGGTTCGTCAAATAGAAAAGAACGCAATGAAGAAACTGCAAGCGGCGATGGTTGCTTAATTAAATTTTCTGTTGATCGAAAAAAGCCGCTCTAGCGGCTTTTTTTATGTCTTTTTATAACTAACCGGCAAAATCCAATACTGCGCAGTAAAGTCGGCAACGGCTTGCTCACCGTCGTAAATTTCGACATTGAGTGACGCTGGGCATTTTTTGCCTTGTTGTAAAAACTTAAACTTAGCACGTACCGTTTCAATATTACATATTGCTCTAGGGCGCATAGTTACTGGCTTATGATAATGAATACTTGCATCGCCTAATACAATCTCACCTTGCAAACCCTTTTGTTTAAGCTGTAAAAACAACATACCCCAGCCAGTGAGCGTGGCCAACGAATAAATACTGCCCGCAAACATAGTGCCATGCAGATTAATATTTTTATTGAGTGACGCGCGAGTTTCGATAGTGCGCTCTGTATATTGATAAAGCTTGATACCCATGTGCTCGGTAATAGGAATTTGCTCATGCCATGTAACTTGTAACTCTTGGCACCATTTAGGATGCAAGATTAAAGCGTTATTATTTACCAATACTTTAAGCATTTGCTTTCTTTTAACTTTACCGAGATCATCAGGTGCATTATCTACTACTTCGTAACCACCCGCTTGGAAGAATTCGATAGAAGTTTCTCGAGAGTTAGTAACTGCTCGCTCTGCGCCCAGATCTCGAGCGACTTGTTCTAGTGCTGCTAAGATACGATGGCCCACACCTAAGCGCCGATGCTTGTTACTTACGGCAATATGCCTAATTTGTGCTTCTTCTGATGTATTAAGATGCACTCGGCCACAGGCAACAATTTGGCCATTGGCACTTTTAAGTACTCTATGCTCGCTTACCTTTTCGTACTCATCTTTTTCCGAACCTTCTGGGTAGCCGTAAGGCTCTCGCAGCCATTGCCACCTAAAGTGGAAATACTCGTTAAGATCCTGCTCGGTTTTAGGAATAAAAATAGAATACAAAGCGTGTCCTCTGCTTGAGATATAAAGACTACTATGTCTTTAGACTTGAATGATGAAAGTAGCTGGGCCGTCATTTACCAATGCGACTTGCATATTAGCACCAAACTGGCCTTGTTGACATGTACCATGGTATTGCTGGTAATGGGCAATAAATTCGAGATACAGTTTTTCTCCAATCTCTGGCGGGGCAGCTTGGCTAAAACCTGGGCGGTTACCTTTGCGGGTATCGGCGGCAAGAGTAAATTGAGAAATAACTAAAAGCTCGCCGTTAATATCACTCAAGCTATTGTTCATTTTGCCTTGAGAGTCTTCAAAAATTCTAATATTGGCGACCTTTTTGGCGAGTGACGCTACCTGTTCGCTTGTATCACCTTTTTCAGCGCACAGTAACAATAACACGCCATTTTGAATATTCCCGAGTGTTGTTGAATTGACTGTTACAGATGCTTGGCTAACACGTTGTATTAAACCTATCAATGTATCCTCCAATATTCGATTTGTAGTGTTTCACTGTGCAGTGTTTTATGTGTGATGCCCTTGTAATGCCAGCACTAGCAGCACTAAATTAGACTGTTCGAGAAATAATTGAGCGACTTTACCAAGGCTGTACTTACGCCTTCTTCGTTCATACTATGACCGGCATCTGGCACGATGCAAAGGCTCGATGCCGGCAAATGCTCATGTAACGCCACGGCAGACTCGCACTTGCATACCATGTCGTATCGCCCGTGCACAATATGTGTTGGAATGTGCGCAATGAGTTCTGCATTGTTTAGTATATGATTGTCAGATATAAAGCACTGATTTAAAACATAAAAACACTCCATTAACGCTAAGCTATATACTTGCTGAATGCTGGCAAGCTCACTCGATTTTTGCTCTGTGAGTATCAGTTTTGAAATACTGCCTTCCCAGTTGAACCAGCGGGTAGCAGCTTGGTTTCTAATACTTTCGTCATCACTTGTTAGGTCGGCATAAAATGCTTTGCAAAGTGATTGAGTACTGCTGTTGTCGTATCCATCTACAAACTGTTTATAATGCGCATGATAAACCTGAGAGGCGCCGCCTGTAGGCGATAAAAACCAGTCTGCGTCTTCTGGCCGGCCCAAGAAGATGCCACGTAATATCATTGCAGATACATGCTGTGGTTGAGCAATGGCGTAACAAAGTGCCAGCGTAGAACCCCACGACCCACCAAACAAAAGCCATTTGTCGATACCAAAAAAGCTGCGTATTAGCTCGATATCTTCTATTAGCGTTTGCGTTGTATTATTTTGTAAAGAGCCGAAAGGTTGTGAGCGGCCGCAACCTCTCTGATCAAAGGCAATTAACCGATAATTACCGCCAGCAAATGGCCATTGATAATTTTGACCAATACCAGCGCCAGGGCCACCGTGCAAAAACAAAGCAGGAATACCGTCGCTATTGCCTGATTCTTCTACATACAAATCGTGACCGTCGGGTGTCGATATTTTGTAAGACTTAGTCGCTTTGAATCCATCCACTATTTGTATCCTTTTGGGTCGATTACTTTTCTTTAAGACTATATACTGAGTTATGCGATAAATGCTACTGGCGATTAGTCTGAGTATTTATTAATCTAGATATAGATACGTATCAACCTTGATTAAGGTTGATTGAAACCAAAACAATAAAAAAAGGGGTTTGTATGTCGGGTCAAGGATCTGGCGGCAATGTGATTGCTGCTTTATGTAATATATTTTTTCCGGGCTTAGGCCAATTGGTACAAGGTCGAATTTTAGCAGCGATAATATTTTTTGTGATTGTAGCCGTGGGTTATGCAACATGGTTTTTAATCATTCCTCCAATTATTGGCGGCTTAGTGCATCTTTGGTCAATCATTGACGCTGCGCGTTATAAAAGCTCAAGTTATTAAAAGTGAAGACTTAACTCAATCTGAATAGACTATAAATAAGCGGTAGTCGGCTTGTTGCGCACCTTTATGTAACCGGCTCGTGTTAAACCGCACAAAGGAGAATGTATGAAAGGTAAAACGCCCGCAGTAGTATCGAAAAAGTCATTTTTATTACGCTGTGTTTTTATTGTTGCTGCTTTTATAACGCTAAACGGATGTGCATCGGCAGTTCAAGACGCTTATTTCGATTTGTGGGAAAAAGTCGGGGTTGAAAAGCGTGAAATACTCGTTGACCGTGTTGAAGACGCTCAAGAAACCCAAGAAGAAGCTCAGCAAGAGTTTGCCAGTGCTTTAGAAGAATTCAGCGCCTTAATTAACTTTGATGGCGGCGACCTTGAAGACTACTACGAGTCGTTAAACGATAAATATGAATCTGCCCAAGACAGCGCAGACGCCGTATCTTCGCGCATCGACAAAGTACAAAGCGTTGCACAATCGTTGTTTAGAGAGTGGGAGTCGGAGCTTGAGATGATAACTAACGAAAACCTCAAACGCGACAGCCGCAACAAGCTTAAAACAACACAGCGTAAATACGACGATTTACTTCGCTCAATGCGCCGCGTAGAAAGCAGCATGCCACCCGTGCTGAGTGCTCTACAAGATAACGTCTTGTATTTAAAGCATAACCTCAATGCCAACGCCATTGGCGCTTTACAGGGTGAGTTTTCGACCATCAAAAAAGATGTCAATACGCTCATCGGCGAAATGAATAGCGCTATTACGCAGTCAAATGCCTTTATAAAGGACTTGCAAGCTCAATAATTATCATTATCTAGGAGCTAATTTTATGGAATGTAAGCGCTTGTTAGCGCTTACTCTTCACTTTCCACTTTTGCTACATCAATCCCCATTTCTTCCATAATATTGCGCGCTTCTTTAGGAATACGGAAAGTGTTGTCTTTTTTGAGGTCTTGGTCGTTGGGTAGCGGCTGGCCGGTAAAGGCGTGCAAAAACGCTTCACATAATAATTCTGAGTTAGTGGCATGACGCAAGTTATTCACTTGTCTGCGTGTGCGTTCGTCGGTGAGCACTTTTAGCACGTTAATAGGAATAGACACAGTGACTTTTTTAACTTGTTCACTCTTTTTCCCGTGTTCTGCGTAAGGATGTATGTACTCGCCGTTCCATTTAGCCATTAGCTTTATCTTATTATTGTGTGGTGTGAATAGTGAAAGTCTACTGTTTATCTGGAAAAGGTCAATCTAGACGTCTAAATTGCTTGACGTCTAAACAATATTTCTTTATTTTAGACGTCTAAACGTCTACTTAGGGTTCACATGGTTTCGTATGCACAGGGTATTGATGCCCTTAATCAATCTTTGAGCGAACTTCGCGATATTGAAGTGTCGTTTGAGTTTTTTCCGCCTAAAACGCCCGCGATGGAAGAAACCCTGTGGAAGTCTGTTGAACGCTTATCGCCTCTAAAACCCAAATATATGTCGGTGACATACGGCGCCAACAGCGGCGAACGCGACCGTACTCACTCGGTTGTAAAGCGAATACAAGCCGAAACCAATGTGTCGACGGCTCCGCATTTAACCTGTGTTGACGCCAACGAGCAAGAACTCAGAGCCATTGCGAAAGACTATTGGGATTCGGGTGTAAAACGCATTGTGGCTTTGCGCGGTGATTTGCCCGAAGGAATGGAAAAGCCAGACTTATACGCAAACGACCTAGTGGGTATTTTAAAAGACGTTGCCGACTTTGATATATCTGTAGCTGCCTATCCTGAAAAACACCCTGATGCGCCAAGCGATCAGTTTGATTTACTCAACCTTAAACGTAAAGTTGAAGCGGGTGCAAACGAAGCTATTACTCAGTTTTTCTTTGACACGAGTGTATTTTTACGTTTTAGAGATCGAGCTGCGGCTGCCGGTATCGATGCCGACATTGTGCCAGGAATATTACCTGTCACTAATTATCAAACCCTTATTCGCTTTGCAGGCATGACCAACGTGCACGTGCCAGGCTGGCTACATAAAATGTACGACGGCCTAGAAGCCGACGACCAAGCCACGCGTAATTTATTAGGCGCAAACATTGCCATGGACCAAGTCAAAGTGCTGGCAAAAGAGGGGGTGAAACACTTCCATTTTTACACGCTTAACCGCAGCGAGCTTAGTTACGCTATATGCCATATGTTGGGTTTACGACGAAGTTAATGGCCTTGTCTGAAAAACGTTGATTATTTTGTTATCATAACGCCACTTGAATAACCTTAGCTGGGATGGGCGTTGAAACAATCAAATAATCTAAGCGGCACTTTGCAAGGCTATGTAAAAGCGAAATATCCTTTGCTTAAAGACATTGCTGCCAATTTCTGGAGCGACATCAAAAAAGAGCGAATTACTGTTTCGGCAGGCCATCTTGCCTATGTCAGTTTATTATCGCTTGTGCCGGTGATCATGGTGTTTTTTATGGTCATGTCTGCTTTTCCTGCCTTTTCTGAAGCACGCAATGATTTTCAGCAGTTTATTTTCAACAACTTCGTGCCGCATGCCGGCGACGTCGTCGAAAAATACATGACGGAATTTGTCAGCAATGCGTCTGGCATGACCGCCACTAGTATTGGCGTTTTGCTGGTGGTTGCCTTAATTCTAATTTCGAATATCGACAAAACCTTTAATTATTTATGGAAGACAAAGGTACAGCGTCCGGTTATCTTCACCTTTGCCATATACTGGATGGTGATTACTTTAGGCCCTTTACTAATAGGCATGAGTATAGCCGTAAGCTCATATTTAAACGGCTTGGCAACCTTTGCAGACGATTACACGCCAGGCTTTGGAACCGCATTTTTAGCGCTTGTACCTTGGGCTTCTGCTATTGGCGCATTTATGCTCTTGTACATGATAGTGCCAAATAGAACCGTGAAGGCGAAATATGCTTTTTTTGGTGCGCTGTTTGCGGCGATATTATTTGAACTTACCAAACAAGGCTTTGGCTTATACATTACTAACTTTCCTTCTTACCAAGTGATTTATGGCGCGCTAGCGGTTATCCCTATTTTATTTGTGTGGGTGTATTTATCTTGGATTGTTGTATTAATGGGTGCAGTATTTACATACAGCGTCACAATGACTTGCGAGGCAAAAGATGCCGCCGAAATAGCGGAAGATGAAGCGAAAGAGGCCCATAAAGACGCGAAAGAAGCCGAAACTAAGGTAGCCGAAACTAAAACATCCGAAAAGAAGACAGGGGAGGCTGACGCAGCCTAGAACTTTTGCTTGAGCGCTTCAAACAAATACATCCCTCTTAATGCACTTCGACGCAAAAAAGGAAGGGGAAATCGTTTCAAGGGCGATTCAAAGTAAGGAAGGTTAGGTAAAGACTCGGGCTCACATAGCAATTGTGCCAAACGCTCACCAGCTTGAATCGAAAAGGCTAAGCCGGCACCACAATACCCGCCGCTATAAAGCGTATTTTCCTGTTTTTGATGATAAATACGTGGATAGTTGTCTAAAGAAATACTCACCCAGCCGCTCCAAAAATAATTTACTGCAATAGGCGCAAGTTGAGGAAAGGTAGATAGCAAGCCTGCAAGTAAGGCTTTTTGTTGCTTAGGAGCGTTTGCGTTATTGCCACTGACTTTACCACGCCCTCCAAACAGCAAACGATTATCTGGTAACAATCGGTAATAATATTTGAGCGGGCGCGTATCCATGACCATTAAATTGCTGTGCATACCAATTGCTTCAAGTTGTTTATTTGTGAGTACATCAGTGACCAATACACTTGATAATACCGGGAACATCCTGTTTTTTAGTAAAGGACTCTGCCTCTTAGGAAGATAAGCATTAGTTGCCCAAATGAGGTGTTTTGCCCTTATTAGTCCTGTGTTTGTTTGTATGTGATGAATCTTATTTTGTCTAAAATGCGACAATAAGGCTGTATTGCCATAAATTGAAGCACCTGCACCAACTGCTAATTGTGCGAGCCCTTGACACAACAGCCACGGATTAATGCCAAAGGCTTTTGGATAATACACCCCACCAAAGGATTCAGTACCGGCCAAATATTGATGTTTGATTTGCTGTGCCGATACCGGTATTGCAGCGTCACCAAATTCATCTGACAACACATTTGCTTGCGCATGAAGGCCAGCCAAAAGTGATTTTTTATGCGCTATTTTTAAGTATCCGCCTTTTGCAACTTCGCAGTCTATTTTGTGTTTTTCATTAATGTTAGCTGCAATTTCAGCGACGTTGTCTACTGATTTTAAATAGTCGCTGTAAATGGCTTGGGCAGCATTTTTGCCCCATTTATTGATCATTTGAGCAACACTTAGCCGACCTGTGCCAGGTAAGACAAAGCCGCCGTTTCGACCGCTGCAAGCCCATCCAGGCTGATTGGCTTCGATCACGGTGCAATTTACATTGTAGGTTTTTGACAAGTGCAATGCTGCCGACAAACCAGTATAACCGCCGCCGACAATGGCAACATCTGTGTTGACATCTTGCCGTAGTGAAGGAAATTTTTGCACCGTGTCGCGTTTTGTCGCTGCCCAAACACTATCAGGCGCTCCTTGATTGATTGGAATGGTTTGTTCAACAAGTGGGTCGTACATCAATTATGCCGTGTTAGGAAAGGTCAACAACATCTCGGCTGCAGTGCATTTACATAAGTCACCACAAATGGGGCAATCGTAATTGTCTTCAATACTGAGCATTTGCCACTTGTTTGCGTGCTCTTTCACTAATTTGCCACCACACGCACTAAAGTAAGCAAATGCTGAGTTGTTGGGGCTTGCCAACCATATATGCGCAAGCCCAGCTTGCGCGCCTTGTCTAGCTGCATTTTTTATAGAGTGCTGAAGGAGTGTTTTACCAATGCCAAGACCTCTATAGTTTTCGTTAACGGTATTACATTTAAAGTAACATACCTGGTTTGTTGGCACTTCCCAATGTTTGGGGCTACACCATTTATCCACTTGCCAGTTATTAGCAGCATAGGTGAGCCTAAAGCCGACTAGCGCGCCTGTTTGTGTTTTTTGCTGTATAGCAATATCGGGATACTTGTTTGTATAGTCGGTGTCAATGGCGACCCAACTTGCATTAATATCGTTTTGCCAGCTTTTTTCATAAATAGATTCAATGCTATTTGCGTCGAGATAATTGTCGCCATGCACGGTGTTACCCAAATCAACGATTGCCGAGAAATGTTCGGGTGCAAGTGCTTCATATAAGATTGTCATAAAATACCGAGTTTGTGTGCGAGTATCACTACTACACCCTATAGTAACCGTGTTGAGTATAAAACTCGAAAAAATCTAGTTTTTTCTTAATTTAAGTTGTTTTTGGTCGTCAGTTCTTTACTGCGTTTCTTTTTCCTTACTTTCAAAAAAAATTTTAAGTTTTAAATTTCGCGCAAATGTAAGCGGTTACACGCCTGCAGCTGTGCGGCCAAAAAATTTTGAAAATGAGATGTGTTTTTAATGTTGCATAATTGTAAATTGGAATTTAGATTAATAGATTATTCGATAAATGCCTTGCTAAAAAAAGGCTAAAAAATACACATACGGAGAAAAAAATGAAACGTTTATTAGCTGTCTTTTGCTTGAGTCTAGGACTCATAAGCACAAACGCTTACGCTGCTGCTATTGTTAATGGGGACTTTGCTACCTGTGACCTGACGGGGTGGGAAACAGCAGATGATTTTGGCGATGCCAATTTGGATGATTTTAGTGTAAATGGGCTTGCACCAGACTGTGCGGCGACAATAACAATAGATGACGCCAACTCTATGGCAATTTCAAACTCACTTTTATCAGAACTTGATCTCAGCGTTGCTGCTGGCAATTCCCTAGACATAAGGTTTGATTTTTCTGTTGGCAGCCTTTTAAGCGATATTCTGACAGAGGGGGGAGCGGGTTTCAGTATGTTTTTCATCAATGAAAATATTATGGGGTCCCAATTTGACCACACAGGACAACTAGGAGAAATCTTTAATCAAGAAATTCTAGGAGCAGAGAGTTTTCTTCAAACTTTTACGATAGATGAAAGTTTTTATAACACCAGCGGTTGGACTTTAGAAATTCAACTTGGGTCAAGCTTTCGTTTTGAAGAATCCTCTTCATTGACGTTAAATTCTGTTTCCTTACTCGAACGTTCTATTGACGTATCTGCACCAGCAAGCTTTTCATTAGTTTTCTTGAGTTTCTTGGCAATAAGTTTGTATTCGCGTAACTCAAAAAGACATTGCACAAAACAAGTGAAAGCATAAAAGGAAACCTAACCATGTTGAAATTTACCAAATCACTTATTGCGTCTGTTGTTGTATTTACAGCTGCAACTCAAATGCCTGTTATTGCCGAGTGGGAAAATATTGATAATGTTGATCTTAATGCAGGGCGGCAAGTTTTTGACCGAACAAATAGGCAATTTAACAGCACAGTCAGCATTAAAAATAATAGTGGTGAAGACTTTATAGGTCCTTTGCGATTGCTTGTGAGTGACAGCAGTATGGTCCTTGCGAACCCAGACGGTAGCAACGAGGAAGGCGTCCCATACGTTGTTATCCCAGAGGGGCTCGGTGCTGGCGAGAGCGCCAGGCTACAACTAAGTTTTGAGCTACAAAGGGCTCGACTTCGTTTTAATTTAGCACTACAGCAAGAAGCCGAAGAAGAATCTGATTGGGAGCTTGTATGGAGCGACGAATTTGACGGTGACCAAGTTGACGAAACAAAGTGGTCGTTTGAAGAGAACTGCTGGGGTGGTGGTAACAACGAACAGCAATGCTATACCAACCGGCTCGACAACTCGGTAGTTGCAGATGGTTTATTAACCATTATCGCCAAACGAGAGGATTTTACCGGGCCAAATAATCCAAATGGCGATACAAATAATTTGGCAACACTGCCCTATACCTCGGCACGCTTGCGCACAATAAACAAAGGTGATTGGACCTATGGGCGCTTTGAAATTAGCGCGAAAATGCCGCAAGGGCAGGGCACTTGGCCTGCTATATGGATGCTACCGACTGACTATGTGTACGGCGGATGGGCAGCTTCGGGCGAAATTGACATTATGGAAGCAGTTAATCTAAAAGCACAAAGTGACGCTAGTGGTGCGCAAGAAGGGGATGAAGAAAACAGGATTCACGGTACTTTGCATTATGGGCGCTCTTGGCCAGGCAATGTGGCATCAGGTACTGACTTTAGTTTGCCAAATGGCATTAACCCTGCAGACGGCTTTCACGAATATGCAATAGAGTGGGAAGACGGCGAAATACGTTGGTATATAGATGATATTCATTACGCAACGCAAACCTCAGACGGTTGGTATGCTCAATACGTAGATGAGGATGGCGTGTTACGCGATGCTGAGGGCTCAGCGCCATTTAATGAACGTTTCCACATGCTAATAAATCTTGCTGTAGGAGGCAATTGGGCTGCAAATGTAAACGAAACAGGTATCGATGAATCGGTTTTTCCACAAACCATGCAAGTTGATTACGTGCGCGTTTACGAATGTTCGATTAATCCATCAAACGGGCAAGGTTGCGCTACGATTGGTGAAAACCCTGAATTTGTGCCAGGCAACACGCCGCCAGTGTTACAAGACCCTGATTCAGATATTGGCGCAGGTCCAGTTTTTGACATATTCATTGACGATTTAAGCGATGGATTAGGTTTTGATGGCTTTAATCCCGATGGAACAGTCGTTTACAACGTGACATCAGAAGATGGCAGAGGTAACGTTATTTCACTGTCGCAAAGCGGTAATGTGGGTAACTTCTTTGTGAACGGTAGCCCGGGTATGGATTTGAGTCATTTTGCTGAATACGGCGAAATTTCGTTTGATATTAAAGTTGTCGAGAATAATAGCGACGCAACAGCCTTAATTAAAATGGACAGCGGTTGGCCCTCAGTGAGCGATATCCGCATCGAATTGCCAAGTGTTGGCGAATGGCAAACTGTGACGCTAAAAGTGGCTGATATTCTTGCAAACAGCAACACTTTTGCTCCCGGCAATTTTGCCGATGTTGCTCAAATCGTTAATCCATTCGTGTTTGAGCCTAGCGGGCCAGTTGAATTGATGCTCGATAACATCAAGTATCAATATAATCTAGCAGGCATTAATGAAGTTGTGGTGTTTGACGAGTTTGACCACCCTCCTTATACCTTAGGGCAGTTTGTTGCAAATGGCAGCGTCACCATGGAGCAAATCGACAGTGGTGATAGCGCGCAAGGCCAAGTCAAAGAGCTTACCTTTAATACCAACGAGTCGGTTGTATTCTTTCAAACACAAGTTGATGGCACGGGCGCAACGCTTAAGCTGGATATGACGCATTTAGACACGTTAGAGTTTGATTTATACCTTGTTGAAGACCCTCGAGATTTACGTAATTTTACCATTAAAATGGATTGCGGCTTTCCTTGCGGAACAGGCGATGTGCCAATTGAAGCACCACCGGTTGGTGTATGGACAAGTTACTCAATTCCTTTAGCTGATTTAGTGAGTCATCCGGGCTCTAATTTAGACCTTGCTAGCGTTGATACACCTTTGGTGATATTCCCAAGCTGGGGTAATCAGCAGGGCGTAGTGATGCAAGTGGATAACGTACGTGTAGTTGGCGACGGTGACGACAACAACAATGTACCCATTGAAGTAGTGGTAGCAGAGGCAACCACTATTTTTGATGATGACTTAGCAAGTGAGTGGTCTTTCTTTGACTGTTGTGGCAACGCCGCGGTTAGCTTTGATACGGATGGACAAAGAGGCCAAGTCATTAAGGTCGACTTTTTTGGTCCATCAGGCACTGTGTCGGGTTTACAGGCAAGCTTACCACATAACCTAAATGCAGTAAGCCAAGGCACTATTAGCTTTGATTTAAAACTTGTATCGCCATCGAACTTTGCAAATGCAGCTTATTTGGTTAAGTTTGAAGGCAGTGATGGCTCATTTTATGAGCGTGAGCTTAGCGCCAGTCTAGAAGGTATGCAACCTGAGCTAGGCCAGTGGCAGACCTACACGTTCAACATTGCAGACCTTGCTGCGGGTGGTTTAAATATAGAAAAGCTGCGTTTGATTATGGCCTTTCCAAGTTGGATGAATGCGCAAGGCGCAATTTATCAGCTTGATAATGTCGTTATTACGCCATAGGGCTAAGGTAACTCCCCGTCATCCCGTCGAAGGACGGGATCTCCTTGGTATACAACTAACTTTAATTGAGACAGTTTACTGGGTTTCAAGGAGGTTACCGCCTTCGCGGTAATAACGGGGGAGCTTCGCGGTAATGACGGGGGTTGTATTTAAACAATAAACGACAAGTCAAAGCTTGTAATGTAAGCTATTAGCAATAAATATATCGAGGTAATTACAATGAAAATAAAATCCTTAATGAGTTATTGCTGTTGCTTGTTCTTAGCCGCATTAGTCAGCGCGAGTGTCAGCGCGTCTGAAAAACATGTTACGCCCGAAGACCTATGGCAGTTGAAGCGTGTAAGCCCGCTAGGGCTTAATCAAGCAGGCACGCATGTACTTTACAGAGTGACCGTGCCTAATATCCAAAGCAATGGTTTTGATAGCAAAGTGTATCAGGTGTCTGTTAATGGAGGCCCTAGTCAATTAGTCGAGAACTATCAAGGCTTGGTGGTAGATAAAAATGTGTCTCCTGATGGCACTAAAAAGCTTTTCCACCAATCAGTGAAAATAGATGTAGTACTTGGCACAGACCGCTACAAGGATTTGAGTAAATCAAACGCCTATGTGTTTGATGACTTAAACTATCGGCATTGGGACACATGGAACGACGGCAGTTTTAAGCATGTGTTTTATAAAGACCTAGTGAGTGAAGAACAAACCGACATAATGCTCAACGAGCCATACTCTTCCCCGCAATCACCTTTTGGTGGCGAAGAAGACTACATTTGGGGCCCACAAGGCAAACATATTTATTACGTGAGTAAAAAGCTCGAAGGCGTTGAATATGTGACTAGCACCAACACTGATATATATCGTTATACACTCGCCAACAAAGAAACCGTTAATCTGACCAAAGACAACCTAGGTTACGACAAGTATCCAGCGTTTTCGTCTAAAGGACAGTTAGCTTGGCTACGTATGCAAACACCGGGTTACGAAGCCGATAAAAACGACATTATGGTCATGTTAGGCGACGATATGCTAAACCTGACAGGCCATTGGGATGAGAGCGTTCAAAGTTTTAAGTGGAGTAAAGACGCTCGCCGTATTTACTTTACTGCTGCTACCGGTGGCACTATCCAGCTATTTCAAGTAAGCCTACCTCGGCGCTTAAGCGCAAGCACTAAAGCTGATGATCTTCAGATAGAACAGCTCACTCAAGGCCAGTTTGATGTAAATGGCATTGTGGCAGAGGTTGACGGAAAGCTTATAGTGACCCGCAATAGTATGAACGCAGCCAGAGAGATTTATAGCTACAACATTAAAAGCAAAGCACTAACAGCCCTTACCACTGAAAACGACGCTTTTTATGCTTCAAAAGACTTGCCGACCGTTAAAAAGCAAATGGTGAAAACCCAAGACGGTCAAGACATGCTGGTTTGGGTGATTTACCCGCCTAATTTTGATGAAAGCAAAAAGTACCCAACATTGCTCTACGCACAAGGTGGCCCGCAGTCGCCCTTATCCCAGTTTTATTCGTTTCGTTGGAACTTCCAAGTTATGGCGTCACAAGGTTACATTGTGGTAGCGCCAAACCGCCGTGGTATGCCTGGGCATGGCGTTAAATGGAACGAGGCTATTAGCAAAGACTGGGGCGGCGGTGCTATGCAAGACTATCTCGACGCTATCGATGAGGTATCTAAAGCATCTTACGTAGACAATGACCGCATTGGAATGATTGGCGCAAGCTTTGGTGGCTACTCAGTGTTTTACTTAGCCGCGCATCACGAAAACCGTTTTAAGACATTTATCTCTCACGACGGCGTATTTGATTTTAAAAGCATGTATGGCACTACCGAAGAGCTGTTTTTTGTGAATCATGATATCGGCGGCGCATATTGGGACAAAAACAACGCCGCGGCGCAAAAGTCGTATGAAGAATTTAACCCTATTAATTTTGTGCAAAATTGGAATGCGCCAATGTTAGTTATCCATGGCGGCAGAGACTACAGAGTACCACTAGGGCAGGGCATTCAAGCGTTTCAAGCCGCACGTTTGCTTGGGCTTAAAAGCCGCTTAGTGTATTTCCCTGAAGAAAACCATTGGGTGCTTACTCCCCAAAATGGTTTGGTATGGCAGCATGAGTTCTTTAAGTGGTTGGATGAAACGCTGTAGATTGATTAAGCGGTTTTCGCAAAACACACATTATATTTATTAATATGGTGTGCTCGGTTTTTAGTCGAACTATTAAAAAACTAAGATTAGGGTTCAGGTGGTGACTGCGTTTCAACTTCGATGCGGTCACGGCCATTTTCTTTGGCCACATATAGTAGTTCATCAGCCCGTTTTAAAATGTCTTCGATAGGCTCTTCGTTACTCAAAGTAACAATACCAAAACTCATGGTGATAGATAACTCTTTAGAAGACATCAATTTGCTCACGAGGCTGCTTTTGACCTTTTCAATTACTTGTGGTGCTTGGTCTATGCTGCACCTAGGTAGCACTATTACAAACTCCTCTCCGCCCCATCGGCATATGACATCACTTTTACGTAAATTTGCAGATAATGTGTCGGCTATACCAATTAGTACCTCATCGCCAACCTGATGCCCGTATGTGTCGTTTACTTTTTTGAAGTGGTCAACATCGGCAAAGCACAAGCAGAATGGAGATCGTGACTTCTTCATCATTTCAAGCTCGTAGTCGAGTAATTCGTATAAAAAGTGACGGTTATATAAGCCGGTGAGCTCGTCATTATAAATTTGTTTTTGTAGGCGTTTGCTTTGCTTGATTTGCATAGACTTTAACCGCATTAATACAAACATTAATGCGGCGCCAGTCATGAGCGTAACAATCAAAAAGAAAATATCAGCGGTTCTGGCTGAACTTTTGCCTTGTGCACTTTCGGGAAAAATCGCATGTATTATGACCAGTTCTGCGACTACCAAAAGCCCTATTGCACCTGTGACCCAGTAATTTTTAGCCGTGTTCAAAGTTGCCATTGCAATGGTCGACCATAAAATCATTTGCGCGCCAAAGTCAGTGCCGGTAAACCATGTGATTATCGGCACATTCACAATCATATTAACCAGGGCGAGTATTACCGATAGTTCAAATTTTCCGGTGCGCACCAAGTAAGTCGAAGCACACCACAAAAGTGCACCAACAATACAGGAGTAAACCGCGGTCCACATAGAGCCTGCTGTAAACAGCACGATGCCGACAATATTCATGCTAAAACCACTTATGCAAGACAAGAAAATACCGAAATATTCGGCATGCTTGCGCTTTTCTATCTGTTTGGGTGGATAGTTAATAAAGTTACTTAAACGCGCTATTAGACTCACCATAATTATGTTAGCAACTTTGTTTGAATATTGTTTCTTCCTTGCGCTTTTGCTTGATACAAGAGTGCGTCTACACGTTGCAAAAGGTGGTCTAAGCTCTCGTTGCCATCGCTTTCAACCAAACCAAAACTCATAGTTATAGACAAACCGTCTATTGCGTTATCACTTACCACGCTGGCAATCGCCTGTATTACAGACTCGGCATACTCTACTCTGCTTTCTGGCAGGTAAATCAAAAATTCTTCACCGCCCCAGCGACAGGATGTATCGTTTTGCCCCAAATAAGTCTGAAAGCATTCAGACACCATTTTAAGCACTTTATCGCCAACATCATGGCCATGGTTATCGTTGATTGATTTGAAGTGGTCAATATCGGCCATCGCTAGAGTGAAAGAACGTTTTTCGCGAGCTGAAACGGCCAATTGATAATTCAAAAATGAAGTGAAATAACGTCTGTTGTAAAGGTCGGTTAAGTTGTCACGGTTGGCTAAACGTTGAAGTTTGTTCCGGCGCTTACTAACCGACAGACTCATTGTCACGATAGAAAGCAATAGCAAAGTGCCGCCGACACCAATAAACACTAATTTGGAGTAAGCATAAAACTCATATTCGGTGCTATGTGGAATAAAATACTGAAGGCTAACAAAGATAAGTATCGCGAGGCCAAAAATGTTACGTGCAACGGCCAAGTTAATACTTGTATTAATGGCAAACAAGCATGCTGTGGGCCATATCAACATGTGAAAGCCTGACTGCGTGCCATAAACCGTGGTGTGAAATGCAATCACAAAAAGATTAGTAATGGTTATTAATAAAACTGCTTGGTCAAAACGAATTTGTGCAATCAAGACAAGTGAATATAGGTAGAGACAAACTGCAATGATATTAACAAAGATAAGGCTATGAATATTTGCCTGAAAGACCGTCCATAGCAAAAACGAGAAAGCAACCAGCATCGCGATACTAAACTGCATCATTCGTTGATACTCGCGTTTCGCGAACGGCTCAAGTGCCTTGTAGCGGTCTTTAAAGTTGTTTGATGCGGAAGCTTTAATCAATTTACTAAACCCAATGCACTGGATCGGTGGTGCGGGCTACGCTCGTTAAGGGTAACAATTTTCTGCATAAGACGAGACGAGTCTTCCCAGCAAATTGTATACTTGGCGGTAATTGTGCGAACAAGTGTTAACTCTCCAAGAGCGTTATGTTGAGCATTCGTTAGCACATAATATCGGCCTAATTGTGGGAAACTTAAGTAGTTTTACGCATTCTGTCTATTCAAATAATTACTCTTCGAGGATGTACGTAAAACGGCCATTCGCCGTTTTTCTAAACTTTCCTGAATCGAGGTCGCCGTTATCCAAAATAGTATCGAGCTCAGCTATTTCTGCTTCGGTAGCGGTCGGTCCAACAATAGAGATGCCCGCATAAGAATAGCCATCAGGTCCTTCCCAATTCCAGTTACCACCAAGTGCTGTTGTGCTCAACCATTCGGTTTCGTTAATGGCTAAACCTCTAGCAACGGGTAAGGTGAGGTGTGTATCGTCTGGGTAAACGCCATTGACTTGCTTAGCAATATCAAATGCTCGAGCAAAACTGCCGAGCTGCGTTGCGGTTTCAGACAAGCTTGCTCTGAGCACCATGTTTTTGTAGGAGGGTAAGGCAACCGACGCGAGTATGCCGATGATTGCGACCACAATCATCAATTCGATTAAGGTAAAGCCTGTTTGTTTTTTATTTGATAATACTTCCATTTGAACACCCCTTTACTACGACAACTTAGATCATTGATGATCACGTTTGTTCTAGACATCGTTCAAAATGGAAGATACCACATGCTTGAAGCAGTTAGGTCATGTATGAAAATACGCGCGTATATCTTGGGCCGCAATATTTGCACCAAATGAGTACTTACCCCATAGCATTATCCGTGAAGTTTTGTGTATTTCTCGGCAAGTTGATCAAGAGTTTCAACTCTTTTTGGGTCGGCAACAATGCATTCTATTGGGCATACTTGAACACAACTAGGCTCATCAAAGTGCCCCACACACTCTGTGCATTTGTCGGCGTTTATTTCGTATATCTCAGCGCCCAAAGCAATGGCATCGTTGGGGCATTCTTCGGGGCATAGATCGCAGTTTATGCATTCGTCGGTGATATGTAGTGCCATGTTATTAACCTCACGCAGGTAGTTACATTAGTGTGTATTTGCAGGTTAGCGTGAATAACGAATTATGCTCTTGATCTTCGTCAAAGATAAGCGTTTTCTAAAATAGACAGAGTAAAAGATTTGCGCAAATAGAAACCGCGAGGCCTTGTTTTGATTATGCTGCCATCGGCTCCAACGGCATCTGTAAGGGCGCTTCCGTTTGCGGCTTTAGGTCGTAATTGCAATACCTCACCTACTCGGGCGGTAATGGTTTCGACTTGGCCCAGAGCAATGAGATCCATTAACTCTTCCCAGTCTTCTTGCATGAGTTTTGATTGCTGGTCGTTAGGTTGCCACATAATGGGCGAGCCGACGACACGATCTGCGGGGGGAATTTCACGCTCACCTTGGACCGGTATCCACAATACCTTCGTTAGTTTGTTGCGTACGTTTGAAGTTTCCCACGTCAGGCCCGTCAAGTGTGTGAGTGGCGCATAACATACATAGGTGGTCTCAAGAGGTGTATTGGCGTGGCTTAAAGGGAGCGTTTTGAGCTCAATACCCAATTCAACAAAGTCTTGCTCAGGTTTACTGCCAGCGCTTGCGCCTAAATAGGCCTCAATAAGCTGCCCGCTCCAGCCTTTGTGACGTTTAAAATTAAGCGGCACTTTTACGCCGATGTGCTGAGCGATATCAGCAAGGCGTAAACCTGCCATTTCGCTAGCGCGTGCCATAAGTGCACTTTCAGATTGAGGTGGGGCTTGAATTTTCACAAATCTGCAACAAATACTTTGACTAAATCTAAGAATATGAAAGAATGTAAGTATATCAAAAAACAACCGCGCCAGGTAATCAGAGTGATTGATACCGATGATTGATACCGAAGGGTACCGCGCGAATGTTGGCATTATAATCTGTAACAAATCAGGACAAGTATTCTGGGCCAGACGCTACGGCCAACATTCATGGCAATTCCCCCAAGGTGGAATTGACCAAGGCGAAACTGCCGAACAGGCAATGTACAGGGAGCTAACCGAAGAAGTTGGCTTAACACAAAAAGACGTAAAAATCGAAGCAGTATCACGCACTTGGTTGCGTTATAAATTGCCCAAAAGGCTCGTGCGTAAAGGCACAGAGCCCGTATGCATTGGTCAAAAGCAAAAATGGTTTTTACTGTCACTCACGTGTCACGAAAAAGACATAAACTTAGCTCACACAGGCCATCCTGAGTTTGATGATTGGCGTTGGGTGAGTTATTGGTATCCCATACGCAACGTTGTGTCGTTTAAACGAGACGTTTACCGGCGTGCCATGAAAGAGTTTGTACCGGCAGTCATGCCCGCAAGCAAAGCACAACCATCGCAACCAAGAAGAAACCGAAAACGCAAAAATAGGAGCTAAGACTTTTATATGCCAAGTCGGACACTGGATGCTTTTGACTATTTTGCCATTGGATCGAGTGAATGCTAACCAGCCTTAAAAAAATCATTCAAGAAATCTCTCAAATTCACGAGCTAGATGCTGCGCTTGCGCGCTTGGTTGTGTTGGTAAAAGAGACGATGGATGTAGACGTTTGTTCTATCTACTTAGCAGACTATAGCAAGCAAGAGCTTGTACTTACTGCCACTATCGGGCTTGAGCAGCAGGCTGTTGGTAAAGTTAAAATTGGGTTTTATGAGGGGCTTATTGGTCTTATAGGTGACCGCGAAGAACCTATTAATATAGACAATGCACCGGCACATCCTCGATACAAACACTTTCCAGAGGTAAAAGAAGACAATTACCACGCTTTTATTGGTACGCCAATTATTCACCAGCGTAAAGTGCTGGGTGTTATTTCGATGCAGCAAGAAAGTATTCGGCGGTTTAGTGAAGACGAAGAAGCGTTTTTGGTTACATTAGCGGCGCAAGTAGCTTTAGAAATCGTCAATGCCACCATGCTGGGCGAACTCAACCTTGATAGCCAAGTCAACAACACCGAACCTCGCGTTGTAAACGGTATTCCGGGTTCACCTGGCTTGGCGCTTGGTCAAGGTGTCGCATACAACTTAAAACATGATTTGAAACAGTGGGTAGTCAAAAAAACGCGGGAGCCTAAAGCTCAAATAGAGCGATATCGCGCGGCAGTTGAGCTAACTCGTGAGCAAGTAAGTGATTTGTCTAAACGCATCAGTGACAATATTCCTGATGATGTAAGCGCTATTTTTCAGCTTTATAACCAATTGCTAGACGCAAACAGTCTTGGCAGAGAAGTAGAGGCATACATCCACAAAGGCTGGGACGCTGCATCAGGCTTAAAATTGGTAGTCGACAGTTATGCTGCTCGTTTTGAGCAGATGGAAGACCCCTACATGCGTGAAAGAGCGGTTGATATTATCGACTTAGCTAACCGAATACTACTTAATATTTTGGGTGATAATCAGCTCGAATTCTCCGCAGAACAAGATCTCAACTATATTTTGGTGGCAACAGAGGTGAGCGCACCAATGCTTGCCGAGTTTCCGCGTGAAAAGCTCGTGGGTATTATATCGATAAAAGGCTCAAACAATAGTCATGCCGCCATCCTTGCTCGAGCCATGGGCGTACCCGCGGTAATGGGCTTGCACCGAGTATCGTTAAATTTACTGAATCAAAAAGAGCTGTTTATTGATGGTTATTCAGGGCTCGTTGCCTTGAATTTATCTGACGCCCAGCGCATTGAATACAATCAGTTGATTTCACAAGAAGAGGCCCTTCAAGCAAAAATTGCGACAGAAGCCGACAAACCGAGCATTACGCTCGACGGGCAGAGCGTTTCATTGTTAGTTAATGCAGGTTTATCTGCAAATGTAGAAATGGAGCAATTTGTACAAGGTGACGGGGTTGGGCTATATCGAACCGAAATACCTTTTATGATGCGAGAGCGTTTCCCTTCTGAGCAAGAGCAATGTGACTTATATCACTCTTTATTGAACGCTCACCCAAGCAAAGAAATCACAATGCGCACACTTGATGTGGGTGGTGACAAACCCTTGTCGTATTTCCCAATCGTTGAAGACAATCCATTTTTAGGCTGGCGAGGTATTCGTCTCACTCTTGACCACCCTGACATATTTTTAGTTCAAATCAGGGCTATGTTACGTGCCAGTATTGGTTT
>CAZXTD010000005.1:0-16211 GCA_964643575.1 uncultured Glaciecola sp.
CTTAGTATCCACAATGGAAAGCGAGCCGCTCGCCGAGCCACGAGACCTTAAATGGATTACAGGCTGCCGTAAAACTCCGTGGGTCAAAAATGTGGTGGCCATTGGTTTGTCTGCTGGTTTCGTAGAACCGCTAGAGTCCACTGGTTTACATACCATTCAAAACGCCATCTCTAAGCTTATGGTAATGTTCCCAACAAAAGAGTTTCGCCAGTCTGATATTGACGCCTATAACCGCGTGACCGAAATTGAATTTGCACGCCTTCGAGACTTTATTATTTTGCACTACAAAGCCACACAACGCGAAGACTCTGAGTTTTGGCGATATTGCAAAAACATGGATGTACCCGACACATTAAAAGAAAAGTTTGACCTGTTCAAAAACAACGGCCGCTTTTGGCGTCAAGACAGCGAACTATTTGGCGAAACCTCATGGATATCAGTATTTGTGGGGCAAAACATCTTCCCTGATGGCTCACATCCGCTTGTGGATGTTATTCCTGATGAAAAACGCATCGACGAAATACAGCATATAGAAAAAGTATTAGCACAAGCCGTTTCTCACATTCCCAATCATTCAGACTACATTAATCGCTATTGCGTAAAGCCTGAGTTTAAGCAAACCGGTCAAACCACATGAGCAATCACACATGAAATCAACAGCCATCAATATCAAACAAAAGTACAGTCATTTTAGCGACCAATGGCAACCTCGTGTAATTGCTCAAATGAACGACTACGAGTTTAAAATTGCGCGCATCGAAGGCGAATTCGTTTGGCATAAGCATGACGACACCGATGAGGTGTTTATTATTGTTGAAGGCGAAATGCTACTCGAGCTACGCGATGGAAGTGTGCCTTTAAAAGAAGGCGACTTATTCGTTGTACCAAAAGGCGTTGAACATAAACCAGTGGCCAATAAAGAATGCAAAATCATGCTGGTTGAGCCCAAAGGGGTTATCAATACCGGTGATGCAGATACCGATCGTAAAGCTAAAAATGATGTTTGGGTTTAAGATGACTTGCTCTTAATCAGAGCAAGCCAAATGTCTTCATATCTGCTGGTCAATCAAAGTTCGAATATCAGCTAATGTGCACTCTTTCACCTCGCAATCCATTAATTCATAGCAGTTGTCACCATCCATTCCAAAAATCCCAAGTATCTGATACTCCACTCACAATACCAGTTAGAGACTGCATCCGCATAAGGTATCTAAAAACCTCTATCTCGCCTTCCATGATCACTCATTGCTGCCGCTTGCTTACCAAACACATCTAATCCTTTTGAAAAGATTCCATGGGTTATGAACAAGGAGACTTCTTTGGCTTCTTTGGCCTTCAACACCCTTTCATACACAACATATGTGTGTATAATTACACCCCTGCTATTAGGGGGGCTCATGGAACTGCAAAAAGACAAAACAAAAAAGCGCACTAACCTTTCGATTCAATTAAATTTAATAACTGAAGCAAAACAGTTGGGCGTGAACATATCTGCGTCTGCTGAACATGGGATAGCGCTGGCTATAGCGAGCGAGAAAAAGAAACGCTGGTTGAAGGAAAATAACGCAGCACTCTCAAGCTCAAATTTGTTCGTAGAAGAAAATGGCTTACCACTTTCCAAATATCGAGTATTTTGATGGCTCGATTTTCAGTTTATAAGAACAATGACAATTCTGGGTATTTACTTGATGTGCAGTCAGACATACTCAGCGGGTTAAACACACGAGCTGTAGTACCACTGCTACGAATAGATGATTCGCCAAAAGCAGCGTCCTATCTTAACCCTACATTTGTGATCGAAAATGAATCTTACGTAATGTTAACGCAATATATTGCCGCAATACCTGAAAGCGAACTCAATAAGCGTGTAACCAACCTAACAGAGTTTCACTCTGAAATTATGACAGCACTAGACATGCTATTCACAGGGTTTTAGTCGTCTATCAATGAATTATATTTTAAGTTGTGAATAAGAGTATAAACACCTTAAAATGCTTTACGTCAGCAAAGCGCAGTGAACCCCATTGGCACGATCGAATAACACCAGTACCGCCAATCTACGATGCGCTATTGGAAGAAAATAGCGGCTTTTCCGGTCAACTAACTGGTAAATGGAAACACGAGCAGAATTAAAAAACTAAATACCTTTTTCGCTCGATTCCACATCAGTAGCTATTTGAATCAAAGCGGAGAATATATATGATAAGCTGCCAAACGTTCGACTACATTGAAATTGCTTGCATGTATCACTTGCCAGTTAGACTTGTTGCCAAAGACTTTTCAGAAATACGTGGTACGGCCTTAACTACTCTCATTAATGAAACCCGGCAAGAATGTATCGAATTAAGCCAAGCAAACGGACAAAAAGTACGAGTAGCGCTTGATGACATACAAGTTATGCAGGCTGAAAAAAACAACCCGCATTTTGCTTGGGTTAACCTGGTGACTAATAAAATGGCAAAGCGGTAATTATAAAGGAAGCGACATATCAACAATAACAAGAAGGTGAATACCCCCGCCTACATTTTACTGCTAAGTGTTTTGTTGCTGAGCTCGGGTTGTGCATCGGTGGTCAAGCATGGCCTGCTCAATGCGAATAGCTATCCAGCTTCTGCAAGCGTAACTGCCCAACTCAAAGACGAATTTGATATAAAAAGACGCGAATTTTGTGATACCAAATTGGGCTGTTACGACTACTATTTTGCCGCAAACAAAGCGGGTAAACAAAAGCTTTCTATCAACAATAAGGCCCATTTTACTGATAAACCTTACTCGACTTCATTAACGGTCAATAGAGATGACGTACCTAGTTTTAAAGGTAGCGTGGTGCTTGTGCATGGGTTTAGAGGCAGTAAAGACTGGTCTTTAATGTCGGCGGCTTATTTTCAGTTTTTAGGTTTTGATGTCTACATATTTGATTTACTTGGGCACGGTGAGCTCGCAACCACGAAAGGCTTTGGCGTAGCAGATACTCAGTACATCCAACGATTTATTGAAAGCCAGTTAGACAGCAGCGACCCCATTATTGCCGTTGGTTATTCGATGGGCGGGTTAGTTGCAACATCCTTACTTAACCAAAACACTGTAGGTGGCGCAATTTTGCAGGCCCCAATGACACGGTTTGACGATGCCTTGCTTGGCTATTTTAAAGACCGTGCGCCATGGTATAGCGTGTTTTTATCTGATAGCACCATAAGAAATGGCGCAAACTCTGCACTCAAAGAAGTTGGGCTTAGTGCACAAGATACCAATACTATTAGTTTACTCGAAACAAGCACCTCTCCGCTGTTAGTCTTTTCTTCTACTGTTGATAGTGTTGCTCCGCATCCTACTTTTGCAGCGCTTAAAAATACTCACATTAATGTTATTAAAGTAGATGATGTTGAACATGCTTATATGTCGATGATAGGCCAAGCAGAGCATACAGAGATATTGCTCTGGCTAGGTGAATACTTTGGTGAGTAGCAATACTGAACGTGACATTTATGTGAAGGTTTTATTTCATATCTACAACTTTTGTCTATTGCTATATAACGTTTTGGTTTTAAGGGTTTTGTAATTTCAAGCGATAACACAGTATCGCAATCAGACTCTGAATCCTATGAATATCACCTCCATCAAAGCCCGCGTAATGCTTAACTTTAGTGCTGCGTTATTTGTTATTACCTTAGCCTGTGTTATCACCACAGGCTTTTTATCGTCTACTATCGATAGCTATCGTTCACTTTTATCTGCAGACACCCAAACTGCTATCCAGATAGGGGAGTTAAACAATAACTTTAAAACGCAAGTACAAGAGTGGAAAAATGTTTTGCTCAGAGGACACGACGACAAAGACCTCAACAAGTATTGGGTAAGATTTCAAGAAACTCAAAAAAAGCTTCAAAAAGATGCAAATGCAATTTTAGGCACAGCATTACCCGCAGACGTCGCTGCCAAAGTGATGGCTTTTGCTGATAGTCACCAAAATATTTTTGCCAATTACAAAGAGGCCTATAACTTATTTTTAGCCTCAAATTACGATCATAAAAAAGCGGATGCCTTTGTACGTGGGATTGACAGAGAGCCTTCAAAAGCATTAGTCGATGCCGTGAAAATATCAACTGTAGGCATCGCTTCTTCAAGCGCAGAGCTATCGTCAATGGCCGACACATACATCACAGCAGCCTACATCACAATTGCGCTTGTACTAGTTTGTGCTGTGGTTGTTACTGAACGCATATTGTCGTCTACCGTTACAAAACCTATCGGTAAAATGATAAAGCAGTTGAAAAATGTAAGTAGAGGCGATTTTTCAAAATCAAGTCATATACAAGGCAGTGGTGAAATCGCAGAAATGGGTCAAGCTATTGAGTTGTTGCGAGCGAAAATGTCGAACATAAGCGACGAACTTACCCACAAGCAAACCGCACTACGCAAACTTACAGAGAACATTCAAGGTAGTGCCGACGCTATCATGCAAAAAGTTGAATCGCAGAACAATCAGGCCATGACTATTTCAGCATCATCGGGTGCGCTGAGTCAGTCGGTGCAGCTTATTCGAGAGCAAAGTAGACATGTTAGTAGCAGTATCGACAGTGTAAGGCAAGCAAGCAACGAAAGCTTAAGCGTATTACAAAGCACTGTTAAAAGCATTCAAGATTCGGGTAATCAAATTCGCACAACTGCAGATGTTATCAAACAGTTGGGCGAAGATACCGATCAGGTAGGCAGTGTCGTTGATGTTATTAATGGGGTTGCAGAACAAACTAACCTACTCGCCTTAAACGCGGCGATTGAAGCAGCAAGAGCCGGTGAACAAGGCAGAGGCTTCGCTGTTGTCGCAGACGAAGTAAGAACGCTAGCATCTCGCACACAACAAAGCACAGAAGAAATTAAGCAAATCATCGACAAATTACAAACCGGTGCCAGCAAAGCTGTAGATTCAATATCAAAGGGTGCGGTAGCGATTGAAGAGAGTGAAAAAACAGTCAACATAAGCGCCGAAGTCTTGCTGAAAGTTGAAGATGCAGTAAGTGAAATTACAGCAACTAACAGCGCAATAGACAATTCAACCAGCGAACAAATTACGCTTAACCAAAACATCGACTCTGAAGTAGAGTCTATGAAATTAGCTGCGCAAAGTAGCCAAGCAGATGCCGTTCAACTATCGCATGAAGCCAAAGAGCTCAGTATTGTAGATAAAGAATTGAAAGCGCAACTTGCACAGCTGACATCATAAAAGTAGCGAGCATCAAAAAGTCTTGATGCTCGCTCGCGTATTTGTCATCAATAATACTGCAAGGTCTCTGCTTTCCCTCTAAATGCATAATAAGTAAATGCGGTATACATAAATATGATGGGCACAACAATTATCGCGCCTATCAAAATTATAGTTAAGCTTTCAGGCGCAGCTGCCGCCTCAAACAAGGTCATTTGCCCGGGCACAACAAAAGGGTAAAAGCTTAAGACTAAGCCAACAAAGCAGCTCACAAACACAATAATGGTTATTGCGAAAGGCAGCCAACTGCCATTGTCGTTTTTAGTGGGGAGCTTTTTTAACACCCGATAACCCAACACAAACATGCTGAAACACACTAAAGGAATAGCGGCATAGAGAAAAGCAAGTGGCGAGCCAAACCATACATCAAACGCACTAGGGTTAACCAAAGGATTAACAAGGCAAACGGCTAATATGCCAAAAAAGGTAAATACACCAAAGCGTTTTGCTTGCTTAATTGCGCGAATTTGCAAGTGACCGCTGGTTTTCATAATCAAAAAGCAGTTGCCAATAAGTGCATAGGCGGCCGTTACGCACACACCGCTGAATACAGCAAAGATTGTTGACGCTAAAGAGTACTCTAAACCCATAATATACAAGCCAAGCATAAAACCTTGGCTAAAGGTCGAAATGAGCGAACCTATTTTAAATGTCCAATCCCAATATATTTGATAGTCGTGTTTAACTTTGGCTCTAAAGTCGAAAGCGACTCCTCGCAGTATTAGGCCTATCAAAAGTAGCGTTGCTGGCAAATATAGCTGATACAAAATAGCACTGTGCGCGGCAGGAAAAGCCACCAGCAAAAGACCCACAGATAGCACTAACCATGTTTCGTTGGCATCCCAAAATGGGCCAATAGCGGCTATCGAAGTATTGCGTTGCTCTAGGCTATTTTCCCCTCGCATAGGCAAGCTAATGCCAATCCCTAAATCGTAACCATCTAAAATGGCGTATAGCAGCAAGCTAAAACAAGTGAGTCCGGCAAATATGATAGCAAGCTGTTCTGTATTGAAAAATTGGTTCATATTAAGCCTCCACAGCGTTTGTTAACGTGGGCGTTTTGTTTGATGACTTGTGCTCGGCTAAGCCTGGTGCGCTCAAATCATATTCTTCAATTTCTACCGATTTGCGAGCGAGTAAGAATAGTGTTTTGATGTAGGCAATGAGCAAAACAATATACACGCTCAAATAAATTGCAAAGGTAAGCAGCACATTCTCACTAGCAATAGTGGTAACGGCATCAGCGGTTTTTAGCACGCCGCTTACTAAATATGGTTGGCGGCCAATTTCGGTAACATACCATCCTGCTAAAGTGGCTATCCAGCCTGAAAAGGTCATACTCATTAATACACCAAGTTGAAATTTGCTGAGTTTTTTGTGCCGTTTTAACGAATAAGAGCACCACCAAGCAATCGCAATCATTAGCATCCCTAAACCTACCATTAACCTAAACCCATAAAATAGCGGTTTAACGGGGGGATGCTCGCCTTCAAATTCGTTTAGCCCTTTTATTTCGCCGTTAATATCGTGGGTAAGAATTAAAGACGCGGCATAAGGGATTTTAATTTCATAAGCATTTGTGCGCGTTTCTTCGTTGGGAATAGCGAATAACAAAAACGGCACTTGTGTTTGGGTTTCCCATATTCCTTCCATTGCCGCAATTTTTTGAGGCTGATGTTCAAGTGTATTTAAACCGTGCAAGTCTCCAACAAAGGCCTGAACAGGTGCCAAAATAGCTGCGCTGAATATGGCTGTTTTTAAGGTTAGCCTTGGCGCTTTTTTATTGTCCCCCCGATAAATACGATATGCAGATATACCCGCGACCAAAAAGCAGACGGTTAAGGCAGACGCCATCATCATGTGCGTGAATCGATAAGGAAACGACGGATTAAAGATAATGGCTATCCAGTCAGTCGCATGCACAATACCATCGCGCAATTCAAAGCCTACCGGCGTTTGCATCCAGGAGTTGAGTACCAATATCCAAAATGCAGACATTGTTGTACCAAACGCGACTAAGAAAGTTGCAGTGGTATGCATCCATCCGGGCACTCGATTAATACCAAAAAGCATAATGCCGAGCATGGTTGCTTCTAAGAAGAAAGCAGTAAGCACTTCGTAGGCAAGTAAAGGGCCAGCTACATTGCCCACTGTTTCCATAAAACCAGGCCAGTTGGTGCCAAACTGAAACGACATGGTAATGCCGCTCACTACGCCCAATGCAAAGGTGAGCGCAAACACCTTTACCCAAAAGCGATATGCGCGCATCCACACGGGATGTTTTGAAATATCAAAGCGCACCTTAAAGTAAAACAATAGCCAACCAAGGGCTATGGTGATGGTAGGGAACAATATATGAAAACTAATATTCGCAGCAAATTGCATCCGCGATAACATGAGTACGTCTAGCATGGTTGTGCCTCTTAACAAATTAATAAAACGTTTTGCTTGAGGTAGCCGAGCTTACTCCACTTGTTTTTTTTGTATGATTTTGTGTTTTAGGTCGATTACTTTACTCACCCCAGAACCCAACTTCATGAGTCCGTTGAGTTGCTCTGGGCTGAGGGCTTGCAAACTTTGTGTCCACTTGGTGATATTTTCGAGTAGGTCGTGAATTTCCGTTATACGCGCTTGGGCATACACTTCGTTTTGGTTAGCGGGTTCATCCATTAAGTTGTCACGTAATAAACTAAGCGTTGGGTCAATTTCGCGCTTGCGGCGTTCTTCAAACACCTTGTTGGCCATATCCCAAATACTGCCTTTGGTTTGGTAATAGTCTTTGCGGTCGCCTTTTTTGTGTACCGTACTTACCAACTGCCAAGCGCTAAGCTCTTTTAAACCCATCGATACATTGCCACGAGATATGCTCAAACACTCTGCGATTTCGTTGGCGCTAACGGGTTCTTCGCTGAGTACCAATAAAGCGTATATTTGCCCAACGGTTCTGTTGAAGCCCCATTTGCTGCCCATTTCGCCAAAATGGAAAACGAAGCTTTCGATCATTGGGGTCATTCGTTGTGGCATGTTTTGTTCCTGCTATTAGTCTGCGATTAAAGAAGTAGGTATAAAAAACTCAATCTAATTTCATATGTTTCAATATTTTCTGAAAGTTTAGTATAGTTATTGATTTAGATCAATCTTTTTGAGTAATGAAAGAAATTCTTACGTTGTTTGTTTTTTGCACAGGTTTAATGCTAAGTTTAATAACATTAAAATTTAATCGAGAGGCAACATGCAAATAAATGTCAAATGGACGCTTCTTTGGATAGTATCGATTGGCCTCAGCATCTTCATTACGCGCTACTTCAGCACATATCCTTCATTTATCAACGATTCCGAAATAATGACCCCTCAAGGAAATTATGAGGGAAATTCAAACAGCACTGCGGCACCGAAGCAGGCTGTTTTACCTACAAATAGCTCGCTCAATAAAAATACAAAGGCATTCTCCACAAATAGAATTGACTCAATCGCAATAATTAAAAAGGACTTACTAAAGTTCAATGACAAAATTAAAGAACATCCTTCAATGGAAGCTAAATCTGATTTTTTTCAAATAATTAAAGATTTAGATACCTCGGAAGTTTTGGATTTACTCATTACGTTTGATAACGATGGTAACCTAGAGGGCCTTAGCGGTCTGATTTTTGAGCGTTTGACAGACTTAGACCCAATCCTTTCTCTTGATTACCTGATAGACAACGATATGTTCAACAGAAATGGCAGAGAAGCTTTAGATACTATGCAGCGTATTGCGCACAACGACCCTGACCAAGCTTTACAGTGGTATCGACAAAATATCACTGCACAGAACAGAAGGCTCGTATATTGGGGAATGAACAAGATATTTTCGTCGTACGCTAAGTCAGATTTGGGCGGTGCTACTAATACTTTACTTACACTCCCTCAAAGAGAGGCGGAATACGCAATAGACGGTATAGCGAGTTCATTTGATTCGCCAGATGATTATGTTAATTATTTGGGGCTAACTGAAGACTTAAACAAACCCTATTTGCAAGAGGCAGTCATGCGCCAATGGGCGAGAAAATATCCACAAGCAATGGCTTTGTATTTAAGTGAAAAGTATCAAGCGGATGATTTCTATAGCCGAAATTATGCAAATGGTGGTGATCGTAAATTTGAGGAGCGACTGATTTTGTTGAGTAACTGGTCGCAAAACGAGCCCGTTAAGGCTTCAACATGGTTTTTAGAAAGCGTACCAGAAGAATTTAAAGGCGAGACTTTAAAACAATTGGTTTCAATGGGGCATTTATATGCTCGGCCTCAAGACTCACTAGACTGGCTGCGCAACATATATGACATAAATACACAGACCGCTATAGACACTCTAATTGCGCGTTCCTTCTCTGCTGACGTAGATTTTACTATAGAACATTTAAAGTTCATTAAAAGCGACAGCAAAAGAGCAAACGTTCAAAAAAAAATCTATAAGAAATTGCTCAAAGAAGATCCTGACCGAGCCCTAATATTTTTACAAAGTACCGGTTTAGAAGAAGCGGAATTAGTACCTTCCTTTTGAGACCTAAGGCACGTTATGTTTCTGAAGTAGATAGGCTTTGCATCGCATAAGGATAGCCAGCCTTCTCACCTAAAAAAAGACAAAAAACCTGGGGCTTTTGATTCATTGTCTGTGATGATGCATTCATTCCTTGTGTCGCAGAAATTAGTTTATATTCAAAAAACTTCAATTATTATTACTAATGCAATTAACAATCATTCTTATTTAGATTATACTCTGCTCAATTAACCAAAGTAGCAAACTCTACTAACGCTGTTTCAAATCAATTCACACGTATTATTTACACAGGAACGTACTTTGACATATAAACTCTCGAACTTAAGCACTGCTATTTTATTGGCTTGTGGCGCATTAAATCTTGCGCAAGCAGATACAGACGCCGACGCAGATATTGAAAATATCATTGTGGTAGGTGAATACTTATCAGTTAATGAAGCAAACGCGATAAAAACACCTACGCCAATCCTTGATGTGCCTCAAAGCTTATCCATAATTACCGCAGAGCAAATTACGATGAGAGGTATCACCAGTGTAGGCCAGATCATCGACTACACGCCTGGCGTTAATACATCCCAAGGTGAAGGGCATCGAGATTCAGTCGTATTTAGGGGCGTGCGTTCTACTGCCGACTTTTTCTTAGACGGTAACCGTGATGACGTACAATATTATCGCGCTCTGTACAATGTTGAACAAGTAGAAATATTGCGCGGGCCTAATGCTTTATTATTTGGCCGTGGCGGCACAGGTGGCGTATTAAACCGCGTCTCTAAAAAAGCAAACACTACTCAAGATTTTACTACCTATCAATTAGGCATAAATACATTTGGTGCATACGATGCTCAAATTGATACTAACATGGTGGTAGGCAGTGAATCAGCGGTGCGCATTAATGCGATGTACGAAAACTTAGATAACCATCGTGACTTTTACGATGGCACGCGTATTGGCTTTAATCCGACTGCTCGCATAGAGCTCAATGACGACACCACCATTGATTTATCTTACGAATACATTGACCACGAGCGTTTTATTGACCGAGGTGTACCGACTGGCTCAGACGGTTTGCCGGTTGAAGCATTTGAAGATATCGTGTTTGCCGACCCAGAAAACAACTACCATACCCTAGATGCTCATGTATTTAGAGCAACTGTACAGCATCAATTTGCAGAGAATGTAAAAGGTAATTTTAGCGCTTTTTATGGCGACTACGACAAGGTATACGCTAACTTTTATGCCAGTGGTTATGACCAAGACACGAATATTGTTGAATTAGATGGTTATATCGACGAGACAGTGCGAGATAACTTAATACTTTCAGGCAATTTGGTGGGTGAGTTTGCATTCGGTGGCCTTAATCATACCTTAATGGTAGGAACAGAATTTATCCAAACCGACTCAGACCAAAATCGTTTTAATCCGGTGTTTTCCACTACCGTTGACGATCGCGAGTTTTTTATTGCTGAGCGTCCCCTTAACTTTAATGGTTTTTCGGGCGTAAATGCTAGCGGTGAGTCGTTTACTACAGCTTTTACCGACTTAAATGATGATACCCGCGTGTCGTTAGATGTATTTTCGTTTTACGTTCAAGATGAAATCGAAATCAATGAGCATTTAGACATCATAATAGGTGCGCGTTTTGATAGTTTCGATATCGAAGTATTCAACGCCAATCCTGATGTGCTTGAAACAAGAACACGTAAAGATGAAGAAATTTCTCCTCGTGGCGGCTTGGTGTATAAACCGCAAGAAAACCTGTCTATTTACGCAAGCTACAGCGAATCTTTTTTGCCTCGAAGTGGCGAACAGTACACTGACATAAATGGAAACGACGACCAATTAGATCCAAACACATTTACCAATCAAGAGATTGGCGTTAAATGGGACTTTTCGGATGACTTAAGCTTTACTGCGGCAATATTTGAAAACGAGCAAAGCTCGCCGCAAGTCGCCGACGATGACCCGTCTACATTAGACGTAATCGACTCAGAAATTTCTGGTTTTGAATTGCAAGTCACCGGCTACATCAATGACGATTGGTTTATTACGGCTAATTACAGCAGCCTAGACGGCGAAATTGTTGATCGAAACGGACCTACCGGCTTAACGCCTCGAGAAGTGCCAGAAACCACCTACTCTGTGTATACTCAATACTATGTGAGTGATGCATTAGGTGTTGGCTTAGGTGTGACTTATCAAGACGAAAGCTTTATTAATAATAGCAATAGTGCCGTGCTACCGAGTTATACCCGCATAGACGCTTCAGCCTTTTATAATGTTTCTGACGACTTACGTGTTCAGCTGCACATTGAAAACTTAAGCGATGAGTTGTATTTCCCTAACGCGCACTCTACGCATCAAGCTACCGTAGCTGCGCCTATTAACGCTCGATTGAAACTCGTAGGCCGATTTTAAGTTGTTGTAAGTTATTCACGTAACATAGATAAAATTTAAGCCGCTTTATTATTCAATAAGGCGGCTTTTTAATTTCAACAACGCACTACACAAAAATTTGAATAGACCAAGTTTTGGCAAGCTCAAGCATTTTCGCGCGTGTTGGCCAATACATTGGCGTTATTACCACTGGTAATTCACTGCCTGCTAAGTTTGCACTGTCCTTAATTGTATTCCCACAAAAAACTAAACCTTTGTGACTAGCATCAAACAACACAATAGACTCATTTTCTATTAGGCTTGTTATATCGGGGTACTGCTTAGTGAGCTGATAAAAGTCACCGCCCACCCCCCATAATGCGATTTTTTTATGTGTAGACAATGCCTTAATCGTTTTTTGATACAACTCACCAATATTACGATTAAATTGCTCAAAACGGGCATTCACTGTGGCAAATGCGCTTTCGGTAATGTCAGGGTAAAACTTTGGAATATGATCATTTTTAACAAACAACATTTGTAAACGCGGAATATCGCCTGTGACAAGTTGATTAACTTTACACATTTTTAAGCCCGCTCTTGCAGCTATTTTTTCAAGCGAGTCACGTGTGTAATAATGAATATGTTGCCCGTGAACAAGGTTATTGCTGTGCAACTGTAAATGTCGATTGCAGGCAGAAGCGTCGGGTACTTCTATAAAGAGCTTACCGTTTTCACTCAAGCGACTTGCAATAGCATGCAAGAACATAATAGGGTTTATGACGTGCTCAAGTACATGACTGGTAGTCACAAGGTCGAATACTCTTTCTTTTTCACAGTCCTTTATGGATTGCGTACTATTTAGGTCGCATGCTACTCGCTGAATGTCATTACTTTGCCCTACAATATGAAAGTCAAAGCCTAGCACTTCTTTTGCAAACACGCCTTTTTGCATTGTACGCATTAGGCTACCTTCACCACAGCCAAAATCTGCCGCGCACTCCACACTACTTACTTCAGCTTTAATAAAGTCGACCATTTCTTGATAGGGGTCGGCTTGGTTGGCTGCCGTGTGCCACATTTCTGGTTGGCTGTCGTTACTAAAATAGAGTTTTTCAAAGGTTTGACGACTGTAGGGCGTCATCATTTGCGTATGCTTGCAGTTTTGGCATTCGCCAATAGTCAGTGCTAACTCGTCGCGCTTAAGAACATTGCCTTCGTTTTCCCAAACACCTGTATTTAAGGTATCGACAACTCGCCACTGGGCCGACTGACAAATTTGACAACCTTGCTCAACCAGCCCATCTACATCAAGCATGTCTTCAACCCAAGTATCGATAACTTGTGTTTCCCAAAGCTCACTGACTTTATTCAGTTTGTCTCTTGTTTCAAGCAGCGTCGGTAAAATATAAACACTGCCGCTGAAGTCAGGAATTTCATTGCTATTCAATATTTGTTTGTCTTCAATTTGCTTACCTGCATGCTCATAATCAAATAAGCTTACAAAGGGCGACTCTAATAAATCACTGAATTTCTTGATGTCTCGTTTCATCAGGTAAAAGTCAGAGCCTATTCCCCATAGCCCTACCTGACGCTTTTCAGATACTGCTTTTTCTATCGTATTTACAAAAGCTAATCGTTTATCGTGAATATCTTGGACAAACTGAGTGATAACAGTAGATGCTTTATGACTACACATAGATGCAAGTTGATCATCAAGATCAGGTTTAGTGTCGTCACGCTTTGATAGTAAAACCATTAAACGCGGTATATAACCTGTGGTAACTTGCTTAATCTTAACAACCTGCAGGCCTGCCTTTTGTACGCAAGTGCTCAGCGTTTTTGCCGTAAAGTACTGTATATGCTGCATGTTTACTAAGTTAGTTTGCCCTGCAATTTGGCGAGTAATACTATGACTAAAGTCTGGCACCTCTATAAACACTTTGCCGTTGGGACTTAAAGTGTCTTTTAGGGACGCTAAATATTGCACCGGATAAAGCATATGCTCAAGCACATGAGACGAACACACTAAATCAAAACCTTGGTCGATAGCGCAAGCTTTTACTGCACTAGTATCATTGAGGTCTGCGCTATTGTATTGAACAAAATCTAATGTGCATCGTGGGTTAAAGTCAATGCCGTGCAACTGCACAGAATCCAGATTATCTTGCTCATTAAACCAATAGTGAAAAGCGCTTAAAAGGCCACCAGGGCCACAACCAAAATCTGCAATATGCTGGCAAGTTTCGAGCTCACTTATCGTAAATTTAACCATATCGTAATAGGCTTGATAATTGCCAAGCAAAGACTCATGCCATGTCACTTCAGACTGCTCAGCGTGAAAATACAAAGTATTAAAAAGTGAGTCATTGTATTGGGCCGCGACTTGCACATGACTGCAACTTTCGCATTCAACAATAGGATAATCTGCAGTATCTCTAATGAGCTGTGGTGAAGTGTCTGAGGGTACCTTCCAGAGACCAAACGTGATGTGGTTTGTTTGTTTTAGCTTGTCACTTTGACAAATAGAACACTGGTGCAAACTTAATCTCCACAGCAGAAAGGTTAGCGACTTAAGCATATTATTTTCAATAGCTTAGGCATGAATGTATCGACACTTTGTCTATTCAAACATGAACAAGGCTACGTGCCTAGTTTATTTTGCAATTGCTCGTTATCTGAACCTAATTAGAAAGTTCTCATCTTAGGCCTTAAACAAAGCCAGAATATTTTTTATAGGCTTGAAAAAGCGAGAGCTTACCCATTCACTTTTTGTAAGCTGGGCTATTGGCTGGCCAAGTAAGATAACAGATACATCATCGCGCCCTTGTCTTTGTTCAACCTCATTTATTAAACCGCAAACGATTTCGTCATAGCTTTCGCTTAAACCCATAAAATCATAAATTTCTTCGTTTGTAAGCTCATTGTATAAACCATCTGAGCACATCAAAATGTGCTCTCGCTTGCTGATTTTAACCGTAACGCTACCAATTTGCGGAGGATTAATTTGATTGCCACCAAGACATTGCGTCAACAAGTTTCGCTCTGGGTGACTCCGAGCGCCTTTTTCGTCTAGTAGCTGTAAGTCAATCAGATTTTGAACAACCGAATGGTCTTTAGTTACGGGGCTCAGCTTTTGATTATCTGCAATATACGCACGACTGTCGCCTACCCAGAATATATGAAAGGTTTGCTCCTGTAACGGTGCATTTGGCGCTTGGCTTATAGTCTCTGGCACTGGCCTGTCTTTTACTACCAACAATAACGTGCTGCCCATGCCTTTACGACTCAGTTCATCGCTTGTAGACATTATCAACCTGTTATGGCACAAACGAATACTTTCGTGTGCATTATTACCGGCGAGCAAGAGCTTAGGCAAGTCGCGGCAAATAAGTCGCGAGGCCTCACGGCCTGCAGTGTGCCCGCCCATGCCGTCAGCGAGCAACCAAACACCGGCCTCGTCGTTACAATAAATACTGTCTTGATTGTGGGCGCTAGCTTTGCCTTTAACTGATTTTGCCGCTGAACTTATTAACATTATTTGCTCTGCTGGCTTATCGCTTTAGCAAACTGAGCGTAAAAGCGGCTGTCTTCACCATACATGCGAGCATACATCGCTAATGCTTGTTTCTGCATCTGCTCGCCTTCTACATTTTGACCCGTGAGTAAAATAACCTTACCCAAATAGCCCAGCGCCTGCGCTTTTAACTCATGGTCGCGGTCACCCAGTCTTTTCAATATTTCTTGAGCCTGTATAAAAAACGACTTCGCCTCTTCTAATTCGTTAATTGCTATCGAAAGCCTGCCTAGCCCAACTAAAGGATCTGCTTTTATAAAATGATTTGGCATCGCTAGGTCGAACACACTAAAGCCTTTGCTTAAGTATTCTCTTGCGGTTTCATACTCGCCTTTATTGCGGTAAATATGGCCTAGGCTTGAAAGCACGCTGGCATAATAGCCGTGTGCAGTGCCATAGACTTCTTGTATCGCGGCCATTCGTTGTTGTTGTATGGCCAGCGCGTCATCCCAACGGCCCATCGC